>NQJG01000319.1 GCA_002256465.1 Methylococcaceae bacterium NSP1-1
AAACAACTGGTGCCGTTTCATTTTTCCAGGCGTTACGAAAAAAGGCCTGAAGCCGTTTACCTGGAAATAAGCACCGCCTGTTCCCGCGTCATGATGCCTTGGAAATGACAGAACAAACTGAGGTATGATTTAATTGATAGGATAAGCAGGTAGCCGGCAAGCTATGGTCCCTTACCGGGCAAGTCTTGCCTGTCATAAGAGTTGACACATGAGGGTTCAATTGCTCACGAAAGGGTGCATCGACAGATGGCTGACATGAAACCGGAATACCTGGCTGAGTTTCGTTTCTACGCGGAACTAAACGATTTTCTCCCGCCCATGCAGCGCAAGCGGACGGTCCGCTATCGTTTTAACGGTCATCCGGGAATCAAAGACCCCATCGAAGCTTTCGGTGTGCCTCACACTGAAGTCGAGTTAATCATCGTCAATGGTGAATCAGTGGGGTTTGATTATCAGTTACAAGCTGACGATCGTGTCGCCGTCTATCCGGTTTTCAAAAGCCTGGACACCACACCCTTGCTCAGGCTGCGCGAAAAAATAGTATATAAGCCCCGCTTCGTCCTGGACGTGAATCTCGGCAAACTCGCCAAACTCATGCGTTTGTTGGGTTTCGACTGTCTCTATCGCAATGACTTTCAAGATAAGGAAGTGGTTAATATCGCGGTAAATGAGCACCGCATCGTGCTGACCCGTGACCGTCGCCTCTTGTTTGCCAAACGAATCAAGCATGGCTATTGGGTACGAGCAGTTGACGCCGAAAGCCAGGTCGTTGAGGTCCTGCGCCGTTTCGACCTGCACAGTTCAATTCATGCCTTTGTCCGGTGCCCGGTTTGCAACGGCGAGTTGGCGCCTGTCGCCAAGGCGGATATTCTGGATCGTCTCGAACCCAAAACCCGGCTTTACTATGAGGAATTCTATCAGTGCGTCGATTGCCGGCGTATTTATTGGGAAGGGTCGCACATGGAAAATATGCGGCGGCGCTTGGCTGGTTTTCAATTTGCTGTCACAGAAACATGAACGAAATTTCAACACAACGCTTACGCGCACATGTCTATGAACTTGCCGGAAAAATTGGTGAGCATAATATTTTTCATCCGGATGCCCTGCATGCTGCGGAGGCTTATATTACGGAAGAATGGCAGCAGCAAGGCTACGCCGTTCATAAGCAGACCTATACCGTACAAGGCATTGAATGCGCCAATCTTGAAATTACCTGCACCGGTAATAGCCGCAACAGCGATTTTATTTTGATCGGCGCCCATTATGATTCGGTCTTGGGTAGTCCAGGCGCTAATGATAATGGCAGCGGTGTTGCAGCGTTGCTAAGAGCCGCCTTTTTTCTACTGGGACAATATGGGCAGCATGGTGTATGCAAAAGCCGCCAAGGAACGCGGTGATCCGATACGTTTTATGATCTCGCTGGAGACCATCGGCTGTTATCGAAACCAGCAAGGCAGTCAAACTTATCCGCCTTTACTGAAGTATTTTTATCCCGATACCGGTAATTTCATAACGTTTGTTTCCAACTTGCGGTCTCGGCGCAGCATGCGGGACTGTGTCAGGGTGTTTGCCTCGGTGACGGATTTTCCGGTGCAATCCATTGCTACATTGGCCATTGTACCGGGGGTATCCTGGAGTGATCATCTGGCGTTTTGGCGGCACGGTTATAAGGCTTTCATGATTACCGATACGGCTTTCTATCGTTATCCCTATTACCATACGGCTCAGGATACACCGGATAAGCTCAATTATGTGCCGTTTGCAGAAATGACTAACGGCCTGTTTTTGATGTTATCCCGACTAGCGAACACGGAAAAACGCAATCCATAGTGAAGCGTTACCGTATTGCACCCTATTTTGTGTTTTGAAAATGGTGCAATACACTCCGCTTTAGCTGACTAAAAGACTAACCTGTGTGTCACCGGATCGTCCAAAAGCCATGCTGCTTGAAGCCCTATCAACTCCAACGTTATAGCTCACTCACCAAATCAAGCAAATGGATGTTCCAGAATAATGGTTTC
>NQJG01000140.1 GCA_002256465.1 Methylococcaceae bacterium NSP1-1
GTTTTTAACCGATGTTCAATTGGGCATAGTCACCAGTTTGGCGGTTGCAGCACACGAAATTCCGCAGGAAGTCGGTGATTTCGCCATTTTATTGGATAGTGGATATTCCAAAGGTAAAGCACTTTTTTACAATATACTTGCCAGTTTGACGACTGTGCTGGGTGGGGTGTTGGCTTACTTTAGCCTGGAGAATTTGCATGACAGTTTGCCGTACTTTCTGGCTTTGGCTGCTTCAAGCTTTATTTATATTGCAGTCGCTGATTTGATACCCTCATTGCATACCAAGACCGATATGAAGACCTCATTGCAACAAATTGCATTGATTGCTGCAGGTGTTTTTTTGATCTGTTCATTGCACGGCATTGCGCATAATATTGAGCTATCGTAGGGTCGCGATTTATTGCAACTTGGCGAATAAAGAGACGCAATAAATCGCGTCTCTTTACGTTTAAACTTAAGTGGTTACATTAGGCTCTGTTCTGCCGGTCCGTTTTTTAATTTCACAAAACTGTTCGGCGAGGTTAATTAATTCACCTAATGCTTCCTGAGCATCCTGATCATGTCTGCTGGCGTCAGCTTCAAATCTTTCAATATAGATTCTCAAGGTTGCACCGACTGTACCTGTTCCAGATAAGCGAAAAACAATCCGCGAGCCGTTTTCAAAACCGATGCGTATGCCCTGGTTTTTACTAATGCTACCGTCTATCGGGTCTTCATAGCTGAATTCATCCGCATATTTAACGACGTATTCACCAAAGCTCTGGCCTGGTAATGTGGGCAACTGGTTTCGCAAATGCTCGACAATACTGTTGGCAATAGGGGTTTCGACAGCTTCATAATCGTGGCGGCAATAAATATCACGACCGAATTTTTGCCAGTGTTCATGGACAATATCAGCAACAGTCTGGCGTTTTTTAGCAATTAAATTTAACCAGAATAGCACTGCCCATAAACCATCTTTTTCACGTACATGATCCGAGCCGGTGCCAAAACTTTCTTCGCCGCACAGGGTTATTTTTCCAGCATCCAGCAAATTGCCGAAAAATTTCCAGCCGGTTGGTGTTTCGTAACAGTGTATTTTGTAGTTAGCCGCAACGCGGTCAACTGCCTGACTGGTAGGCATGGAACGGGCAACGCCGCTTAATCCTTTGGCGTAGGCCGGAATTAAATGGGCATTGGCCGCCATAATGGCCAAGCTGTCGCTAGGTGTTACAAAAATGTTGCTGCCGGTAATCATGTTGCGGTCACCATCGCCATCAGAAGCAGCCCCAAACGTAGGTGCATCAGCACTGAACATGCGCTCGGCAAGTTCGTGAGCATGTGCCAGATTTGGGTCAGGGTGATGGCCGCCAAAATCTTCCAACGGCTCCGCGTTAATCACTGATTCAGGCGCAGCCCCCAGCATATCAACCAGTATTCTTTTTGCATAAGGCCCGGTTATGGCACTCATAGCGTCAAAAAGGAGCGTGATATAACCAGAGCTTATGCTTTGTTTAAGTAGTTTAAAATCGAAAATCGACTGCATGAGTTCGGCGTAATCAGCAACCGGATCAATAATGGTGATTTTAAGCTCATCGATTTGTTGAGAGCCAATGTGGTCCAGATCTACATCTTCGATTGTGGCAGTTTTATAACTGTCAATGGTTTGGCTGCGCTGATAAAATGCGTCAGTGTATTTTTCCGGGGCCGGGCCGCCATTGCTAACATTGTATTTGATGCCAAAATCTTCATCCGGACCGCCCGGATTATGGCTGGCAGAAAGAATCAGTCCTCCAAAGGCGTTATATTTTCTTATGATGTGTGATGCTGCCGGCGTTGATAGTAATCCACCCTGGCCGATAATTAGTTCACCAAAGCCGTTTGCGGCTGCAATTTTAATGATGATTTGTATTGCCGCTCTGTTAAAATACCGGCCGTCACCACCTAATACGAGGGTTTTTCCGTTAAAGTCCTCTAAAGAGTCTATAATTGATTGAACAAAGTTTTCTAGATATCCGGGTTGTTGAAATACTTTAACTTTTTTTCGAAGTCCTGATGTGCCTGGGTTCTGATCGTTATAAGGTTGTGTTGTAATAGTTTCTATTTGCATGTTTGATCCTTAGGGCGACAATTAATGTGGTTGATAAAGTACACCAAAATTCTTTTCTAGTGTAGATTTTAATATGTTGCGAATTTATTTATTACTGTTTTGTGGTTTGTTTTCTTTTGCTGTACATGCAGATAGTGATGTGTGGCTTTTGGTAGATACTTCGGCAAGAAAAATTGAGGTAAAAAAAGGGGGGCAAACGCTTGAAACCTTGAATGAGATTGCTATTGGCCGGGGCGGTGCTGGATTAAAGCGTCATCGGGGCGATAACATCACGCCTTTCGGGAATTACAGGATAGGTTGGGTGGGTGAAAAAAGTAGCTTTCGAAAATTTTTTGGGTTAACTTATCCCTCCGTTGAAGATGCAGAAAAAGCTTTAAAGAAGGGTATTATTGATCGGCTAACTTATGATCGTATTGTCACAGCTCATCTGTTTCATCAAATACCGCCGCAAAATACGCCGTTAGGTGGGCAAATCGGTATTCATGGTCTTGGGAGTGCGGATTTAAGAGTTCATAAAACGTTTGATTGGACGCATGGATGTATCGCATTGACTAACACTCAGATCGATCATTTAAGCCAATTGGTAGATACGGGAACAGTGGTAAAAATAAAATAATGCTAGAAATTATAATTAATAGTGTTAGAATATGATCGGTTGTAATTTTTTTTGTAATAATAATTTTGATTAAGGAAAATAATATGAAAAAAGTAATAAAATTATCAATGATTGCCATGGTTGCTAGCTTGGTTGTTGGTTGTGCGACTAATTCAGATATCGAAAACCTGCAATCACAAATTGATGGGTTGAAAACTTCTGTTGCACAAGCTTCTTCTGATGCACAAAGCGCACAAGCAGCAGCGGCGTCTGCAGAATCTGCTGCTAGAGCTGCTCAAAGTGCCGCTGAAGACACTAACAGAAAATTGGACAATATGTTCGCAAAAACAATGAGAAAATAAATCATTGTTGCTTTAGAGCAGAAAAAAGCCCGGCGGGAAAACCGCCGGGCTTTTTTTATGCCTTATTTTCTCCGCCAAATAGCTCTATCAGGCGTGGCAGGAAGTTTGCCAGTTCTGCCGACATAATTGAAAAGTCTACATCAAATTGTGCAGCCTCATCGTTCGTTTCAATATCAGCGACTTGATCCTGAATTAAATCAAGAAAGCGCAGACGCTTAATGGATAGATTTTCATCAATAATGAATGAAATACGGTCCGCCCAACTGATGGCCAGTTTAATAACCTCTTTACCGGTATCCAGATGGTTTTTAATTTCAGGAAGGGCTAAATCATGGCGTTTACAGCGAATAATACCACCGGCTTCTTCGGGAGAGCGCAATTCACATTCGTCTTCAATGGTAATGTCGTCAGGAGCTTTATTATTAAGCAGCCATTGGGTCATGGTTGTGGTGGGTTTTTCGAGAGTGTTTAGGGGGACGGCAGGCAATGAACCTAAGGATTTACGTAATAAACTGAGCAAATCCTCGGCACTTTTTGCCGAAGCCGCATCGACAATTAACCAGCCGCCTTTAGGGTCGATATAAGCGTATATTTTGCGTGAAAAGGTAAAGGCTTTAGGTAATAAATCAAAGATAAGCTCATCTTTGATTTCAGTGCGCTCTTTTTTGGACAATTTACGCGCCTGTTGCTCTTCTTTATCAAGAATTTTTTCCT
>NQJG01000141.1 GCA_002256465.1 Methylococcaceae bacterium NSP1-1
TTAGGTGATTATGTGCGGAAGTTTGAACGATTGTAATGGCATAGACCATTTTTTTTAAAGTATTCTCTTATAGCCAGATAAATTTGCATTCTAATGCTCCATACAGCAGTAAATGCTTTATTATTAGCGCATTAAAACAACAAGCCAAAATGGCTAAAATGAAAATAATGAGCTACCCTTCAGAAGCAAAAACCGACCGAAGCTTATCCCTGATTGTATTATTTGCCGGAACATTATTTATCAGTGCATCGCTGATGTTTGTTCTGCAACCTTTGTTCGGGAAACTATTGTTACCCTTACTAGGCGGCTCGCCGGCAGTATGGAACACCTGTATGGTGTTTTACCAAAGCATCCTGTTTCTCGGTTATCTTTATGCGCACACGATTTCGACGCGTTTTGATCAACACCGCCAAATCCAGATACATGCTGCCATTATTCTCATCAGTTTCCTGGCCTTGCCGGTCGCCTTACCTGAAAACACCGTTCCTCCGGCAGAAAGTGATCCGACATTTTGGCTGCTTTGGACTTTATTTCTTGCTATTGGCCTGCCTTATTTTGTAGTTTCTACCACCGCGCCGCTGGTTCAAAAATGGTTTGCCAATATCGGTCATCACACCAGCCATGATCCTTATTATCTTTACGCCGCCAGCAACACGGGCAGTCTGATTGCCTTATTGAGCTATCCTTTTCTGCTTGAACCGACAATCGGATTGGCTAATCAAAAAGCTTATTGGAGCATAGGCTATCTGATACTGTGTGTGCTTATAGCGGGCTGTGCTTTTGTCCTATGGAAAACCCGGCAAAATACGGTCGATGTTCAAGACAGCTCACTTGAAGAAAACAATCTCAGTCTGCATCGCAAATTGCACTGGATGGCTTTGGCTTTTGTTCCATCCAGCTTGCTGTTAGGTCTAACGAATTTTATCAGCACCGATATTGCCTCCGTGCCGTTGTTATGGATTATCCCGTTAACCTTATATTTACTGTCTTTTGTGATCGTTTTTTCCAAATGGAATGACAAAATACACCCGGTGATGGTTAAGTTACAGCCTATCGTATTATTGCCATTTATAGCCTACGCCTTCATCAATCCGGCGGATTTGCCCTATTGGGCTTATCTAGGCCTGCACCTGCTGGCTTTTTTCTTTGCAGTGATGGTATGTCATGGCGAGCTTGCCAAGAACAGACCCCATACACAGCATTTAACAACCTTTTATCTGATTATGTCTTTTGCGGGCATGTTGGGCGGTATGTTCAATACCTTTGTAGCTCCCTTTATTTTCAATGGAATCTATGAATATCCGCTAATGATTGTTGCGGCGCTATTACTACGCCCCGGGGCGCTTGTAACATTCAAAACAGGTTTATTGCTGCAAATAGTAGCCCCTGCACTCCTGGTCGTTACCGGGCTAATTCTTTATGCGAGCGTCAATGATTTAATCCAGTATTTTGACTTAATTGTCATCAGTTTAATTGCCTTAACCTTGTTAACTTTTCTGCTCAGAGCGAAGCCTGTTGCTTTCGCCTTATTGACGGGTGCGATTATTTTTCTTGCCCTTGGACTGCATGGGCTGTCGTCTCATACGCTTTTCAAGGAACGCACTTTTTTTGGTGTTCTTGCCGTGCGTGAAAGTGTTTTGACTTCTGAACAAAATCAGCCTGAAAAGTATCATGAACTCTTTCACGGCACGACGAAGCATGGCGCTCAGCGCCTGCCTGCAAACTTGGCCACAATACCGTTAACTTATTACAGCCGTCCTGGGCCGATGGGGCAACTGTTTAAGGAGTTTGACAATACCAATGAAAACTGGACGATAGGGGTAGTTGGTTTGGGGGCAGGTGCTTTAACCTGTTATGCCAAGGATCAGCAAAATTGGACACTGTACGAAATCGACCCTCTGGTTGTCGATATTGCCAGTAATCCTGATTATTTCAGTTACCTGAAACGATGCTCCCACAACACCACGATGCGCGTAGGCGATGCCCGGTTATCATTGGAAAATGAGCCGGATCAAAAATTTGATTTGTTGGTAATGGATGCATTCAGCTCAGATTCTGTACCAACACATTTACTGACCCAGGAAGCACTTGAGCTTTATTTCAAGAAGCTGAAACCCAATGGCATACTGGCTTTTCATATCACCAATCGCCACCTTTTGCTAAAAAAAGTCTTATCCATTCATGCCGAGCATTTACATTTTGCAGCACTCATACAGGAGTTTAAACCTCAGCAAGACATCCCGCTGGTAGTGGCAACAGACTGGGTAGTTATGGCAAAGAATCCGGAAACACTGGCGCCACTGAGTCTAAGTCAGCTCGGAAACTGGCAAAAAATGCCGTTATATTTTGACATGAAACCCTGGACAGATGACTTCACCAATATTGTCAGTATCTGGAAGTAGAAACCAGTCATGTGCGTCTCCACTAAAGTTTAGATGGCTATACTAAGGATTAGCCTTTATAATATATAGATTAGTGGATAGTGCTACGCTTTTGTTGCGAGACTTCTATTTAATAAGTTTTGCATGTTAATCAGCACTTTTCAGAAATTCCATCCGTTATTTTCCTTTTTGTGCCCGGTATGATTTGCAATAAAATATTTTCGTTTATTTATTGAGGAAGTTACATGGCAACAGGTACTGTTAAGTGGTTTAACGAGTCTAAAGGTTTTGGTTTTATTTCTCCTAGCGATGGTAGTGCGGATGTATTCGTACACTTTTCTGCAATCGCAAGCGATGGCGGCTACCGCACATTGGCTGAAGGCCAAGCTGTCAAATATGAAGTAGAAACAGGCGCCAAAGGCCCGCAAGCTTCAAATGTAACAGCAGCGTAAGCTAAGGTTACTTATCTACACACAGCTCCGCCTAAATAACCAAGCGGGGTTGTGGCATAACCGGATTATCCGGTCAATCAACTCACCCCCTGAATTTAGGATATGTCTTTTGAAACGACTTTTTGTAGGAAACTTACCTAGCGACGCCACTGAGGCTACTGTTCAAGCTTTATTTTCTGAATATGGCAAAGTCCGCTCCATTCAACTTGTTGCCGATATATTTAGCGGTAAATGCCGAGGTTTCGGCTTTATCGGAATGGAAGGCCACGAAGCCAGAGCCGCTATAGCAGCGCTCGACGGCAACTTATATTGCGGAAAGCCTTTGAAAGTTAAATTTGAAGAGCCCGCTACCGGTAAAAATGGCAGACGCCATTAATAATATCCCTCTTTTAGCTGAGTATTCAAAACTTTCAGCTAACCCTTAGACGATATCCAGGAATGGATATAGACCCGAATTGCGCAGGATTTTTGTTCCTTTTCAAGGAGGATAGTTGGCTCATAGTGTGCTATTTAGTCCTTTTGACAATTTTATAGCAGAGCTATCAGGGCGACCTATGGTCGCCCTTCCCATGTTCATCATAATCAAATTTCTGTTTTATCTCCCCGTGTTATTAGCATAAAAACCCTGGCAAGTACTTTTTTATTTTTTATCCTGAAAAATTTCAAATATAAACTATATTTTATAGCGTATGGCAGGTAAATTTAAATTTTCTAGGTTAAAAGATGATGAAAAAAATATTAGGGTATATAGCTGTTTTAGTGGTTTTTTCGTGGGTGACATCGGCGAATGCAACGCCGCTTGCTGCCAGTATTAATGGCGCAAATGGTGTATTAAAGATCGATGGATTTAGTGATGGTATTCCTAACACAATAAACTTTTTGTTTTAGTGCTAATTTTGATATCGTAGCGGATAGGACTCTTCCTGCTAGCGGACGAATTCCATTTGACGCAGTATTGAGGGGATTGCATGGACTAACTGTGACAGGTAGCCCGAATTTAGGTTCCCTGGATCTCAATGCCTTTACGACGCCCATTCCTACTGTGCTGACTCTTTTAAAAGTAGTTGTTGGCGGTACAGTCTCAAATCCTCTCTTGATACTAAGCACCGAAGAAACAACTGGTGCTTTAGCAGCTGGTTTTAACAGCCTTGAATCTCGTGTTGCGGGTGACGACCCGAACTCAATGAGCAGAAATTTTTCAGCTGTTTCAGATGTTTCAGCTGTTCCTGAACCAACGGTTCTTCTGTTACTGGGTAGTGGCTTATTAGGCATGTTTGGATTTTCTAAAAAAAGAGCTTAAAATTTAAGTAAAACAAAAAGCCTCCTCAAGTTTATTTGAGGGGGCTTTTTTTATGCAATTACAAATGTTAAAGGGGGATAACATGGAGGCTGATGA
>NQJG01000142.1 GCA_002256465.1 Methylococcaceae bacterium NSP1-1
TAAGCAATATGGAACAAGCGCTGGCATCAACCATTGCAGGCAGCCTGAAACAGGCGAAACGGCCATTGATAGTATCGGGAACCAGTTGTGCAAGCCTCGCCGTAATTCAGGCGGCCTACAATGTCGCCAAGTCGCTGCCGTCGAAAGACAAACAATTGACGTTCATTGCCCCTGAATGCAACAGCCTCGGTTTGGCGATAATGGGCGGAAGACGATTGCAACAGGCCTTCGAACGAATTAACAACGATTTGGCCGATAGCGTGGTTATTCTTGAAAACGATCTCTACCGCCGGGCAACGAGTCAAAACGTGGACTTGTTTCTGAAAACTGCTGCGCATGTGGTGGTTCTCGACAGTCTGGAAAACAAAACAACAGAGAAAGCCGAATTGTTGCTGTCAGCGGCGACGTTCGCCGAATCCGAAGGCACCTTGGTTAATAACGAGGGGCGAGCCCAGCGTTATTTCCCGGTTTACCCGGCAACAGAATCGGTACTTGGCAGCTGGCAGTGGCTGACGAGTGTCATCGAAAATCCTAAATGGCAGCATCACGATGCCCTAACAGCAGCTTGTGCCAGCGCATTCCCCGATCTTGCCGCTATCATCCGGTCCGCGCCGGGCGCAGACTACACCGTCAAGGGCAGCAAGATTCCAAGACAATCCCACCGTTACAGCGGGCGTACCGCCATGCACGCCGACATCAATGTCAGCGAAACCGGACAACAGCACGATCCGGAAACGCCGTTCGCTTTTTCCATGGAAGGCGATACAGCGCAAGTCCAACCTGCATTATTACCGGTGATTTGGACGCCAGGGTGGAACTCCAACCAGGCGATCAACAAATTCCAGCAAGAAACAGCAGGTCACCTGCGTGACGGAGACGCCGGTGTAAGATTGATTGAAGCGTCAGGCACCATGGCTTGGTTCGATGACATTCCGCCAGCATTCATACCGGAACAAGGTCTATGGCGGATCATGCTATTGCCACACATTTTCGGTAGTGAAGAATTAAGTCTTCATTCTCCATCGATAGCGGAACGGCTCCCCCCATTCAGGGCCTTGCTGAATCCGCTGGATGCTGGCGCATTGGGGATCGTCACCGGCGACGAAGTAGAAATCAGTGACCTTGGAGGTGTCCCTATTCTGAAAATTCCGGTACAAATTGAAAAAACATTGCTTCGCAGTTTGCTTGGAATAACGACAGGACGGCCTGAATTCCAGTCTATGAAAGCCTGGGCTCAGGTAACTTTAAAAAAAGTAAATCCGGAACAATTGGATATTACGGAGGTTTACTTATGAATGCAGGCTTGGGCGATGCAGCTGACATCATCGGCATTCTGGTTTCGGTTATCATCGTTGCGGCCATGCTGATCTGGGTGGAGCGCCGGCTTTTAGCGGTCTGGCAGGATCGTCTGGGGCCCAATCGGGTCGGGCCATTAGGTTTGATGCAGGTGGTGGCGGATATGATCAAAATGTTCTTCAAGGAGGACTGGATACCGCCCTTTTCCGACAAACTCGTATTTATACTGGCGCCCACCATCGTGTTTATTACGATGCTGACCGGTTTCGCAGTCATCCCTTTTGCGCCTGGCGTCGGCATCATTGATTTCAATTTTGGACTGCTTTACTTCCTGGCGCTGTCCTCGTTGTCTGTTTACAGTATCGTGCTGGCAGGCTATGCGTCCAATAACAAATACTCGCTGCTTGGGGGACTCCGCGCGGCTGCGCAGACCGTCAGTTATGAAGTGTTCATGGGTATTTCGATCATGGGCGTGGTAATGCTGTCCGGTACTTTTAATTTAAGAGAGATCGTCGAAGCCCAGCGTGACGGCTGGTTCATCATCCCGCAGTTTTTCGGCTTTATCATCTTCCTGATTGCCGTCATCGCCGAGAGCCGCCGGGCTCCGCTTGATCTGCCTGAAGCCGAACAAGAGCTGGTGGGCGGCTTTCATACCGAGTATTCAGGCATGAAATTCGGCATGTTTTTCGTCGGCGAGTATCTGGCCATTACGCTCAGTTCGGCAATCATCGTGACGCTTTTTTTCGGCGGCTGGCTGGGACCATGGTTGCCGCCGCTGGTATGGTTTTGCCTGAAAACCGCTGTCGGCATCATGTTCTTTATTCTATTGAGGGGCGCGCTGCCTCGGCCCCGCTATGATCAGCTGATGACTTTCGGCTGGAAAATACTATTGCCGGCAGGGCTATTGAACCTGCT
The DNA here is from genome assembly GCA_002256465.1 of Methylococcaceae bacterium NSP1-1. Lineage (GTDB taxonomy): Bacteria > Pseudomonadota > Gammaproteobacteria > Methylococcales > Methylomonadaceae > Methylobacter_C. The sequence goes on from NQJG01000142.1 coordinate 2,212, forward strand.
GGTTACCGGTGCAGTAGTTTTGTCATTGCACGGTTAATGACTCGGAACAGGAAAAAGCGATGCTAAGTCAACTGCGATCACTGTGGGAAGTTTTGAAACACACTTTCGTCAAGCCGGATACGGTGGAATACCCGGACCAGAAAAGGGAGCTTTTCCCCCGATATCGGGGACGTATCATTTTAACCCGCGATCCGGACGGTGAAGAGCGTTGTGTTGCCTGTAATCTATGTGCGGTAGCCTGTCCCGTGGACTGTATCGCCTTGCAGAAAGCCGAGGATGAGAACGGACGCTGGTATCCGGATTTCTTCCGTATCAATTTTTCCCGCTGCATTATGTGCGGATTTTGTGAAGAAGCCTGCCCAACCAACGCCATTCAACTGACCCCGGATTTTGAAATGTGCGAATATGATCGGCAGAATATGGTTTACGAAAAGCAGCATCTATTAATTGACGGAACAGGAAAATATCACGATTACAACTTTTACCGGGTCGCCGGCATGACGATTGGAGGCAAGGTCAAGGGCCAGGCTGAAAATGAGACTCAGCCGGTCGATGTAAAAACCCTGTTACCCTGATGGAGAAAGTATTATGGCGTTGACTTTGTTTTATATCACTTCCGCCGTCGCCGTCTTCGCCACGGGCATGATGATCACCCGGCTCAATGCGGTCCATGCCCTGCTGTATCTCATCTTATCTCTATTGGCCGTTGGCGTTATTTTCTTTTTGTTGGGCGCGCATTTTGCCGCCGTGCTGGAAGTGATTATTTACGCCGGCGCCATCATGGTCCTGTTTGTTTTCGTGATCATGATGCTCAATCAGGGACAAAAGACCATGGAACAGGAAGATGCCTGGCTGCAGCCGGGAATATGGATCGGCCCGTCATTACTGGCATTGATTCTGTTCGTCGAACTGTTACTCATAGTCGTGCTTGGCGGCAACGCCGAAACCGGTCACGTAGTGGACTCGAAACAGGTAGGGATCGCATTGTACGGGCCGTATCTGCTGGCAGTGGAACTGGCCTCGTTATTGTTGCTGGCAGGGTTAGTCGGCGCTTATCACCTGGGAAAACCGATGATCAAGACAAAAAAATCAGGAGGAAATTCATGAACGGAATTCCTATGGAATTTGGCCTGCTGCTATCCGTCGTGCTGTTTGCCCTGGGTTTAATCGGGGTTTTGGTTCGGCGTAACCTGATCATGATCCTGATGTCCCTGGAAGTCATGCTCAACGCTACCGGTCTGGCTTTTATTGTCGCGGGTTCCCGTTGGGGTGAGGCGGATGGACAAATCATGTTCCTGCTGATACTGACACTCGCGGCGGCTGAAGTGGGTGTTGGCCTGGGACTGGCCCTGCAAATTTTTCATCGTTTCCATACACTGGATGCCGATTCAGTGAACGAAATGAAAGGGTAGAAGATGAATAACTGCTCAGCCATCAAACACAATGGAACGCTGATGACGCAGATGAATATGACGAACACAGATAAAATCTTA
>NQJG01000143.1 GCA_002256465.1 Methylococcaceae bacterium NSP1-1
ATTCCCAAGGCCAATGCGCCGAAAACGCCTATTAAGGGCTTGGAAATTCACGCAGTGTCAACGCTATCTGAAGCGCTTGATATCGTTGCCGAGATGTAGCAGGTGCAAGGTAATCATTGAAATCCTGCTGGAGCTTTCTCAGGATACATTGTGTATTTAAAGCCCAGTGTTTCTTCCCAGTCATGCAGCATTGGCAAAGTAACATCATTAGCAATCTTGCTGGCGCTAAGACTCGGGCTTAACTCATCGGAAGGCTCCTCGGTTAAAATTTTTGCAGGAATTAAATCAACCCCGGCCTTATGCGCAGCAATTGTCCGCTTGTGTCCATCCCTGATATAGATAAATCCGTTACAGACAAAAACGTCTATAGCCTGATTTTCCTGAATGCAATCATTTGTGAGTTTGTCAGTAAACCCTTTTATAGCTTGCGTCGGTAATAACTTCCTGGGGGCTATCCATAATGATGCATACGAACTATGACTTAACCACGCATCAAAACAGTCCTTTATTTTCCTGGCAATCACTTCAGGTGCGGTAAAGGAGGTATCAATTATTAAGTCATAATTGCCATATTTTCTAAAATTCACGTTATATAGCTTTTGAAACCGCTGGTCTTCGATAACCTGGCGTTTCAGGTTATTCTCAAGCGTCACTTCAAGTGAGGGATTATTCTCGTCATTTCGTGATGCGTTAAATACGCGTTCAGCACCCACAACAGGATCAACCGACAAAAAAACTTTAAATGCAGTCGGAATGAAGTGCCAGGCCAATCTGGAGTCCAGGATCAAGTGATCTTGTGTTTTTCCGGTCTCAACAACATAAGAATCGATTTCATCATCTATGCTTCGGTCTGTTTGTGATATTTTGTTCAGCTCCAGGGTTGTCAGGCCGCGTCTTTTTGCGATGGCGCGCTGTATGGTTCCGGTGCCGATCACATCATAGCCTGTCATCTGTTTCAGCGCAGCCGCCACAGAGGATTTTCCACTGCCAATATCGCCTGACATCACAATAATATTTTTCATATCGAGTTAACCTTTCGAGAACTGCAATCCGAGAACGAATGTAAAAAAGCGGCTATGGTAGCATTAATGGCCGTATTATTACGCACCTGATGGCAATAACCCTTATTCTCCAACCAGCGTTTCTATCCGGTACAAGCCTGCACCATCAATACCCAATACATCAGCCAACCAAGGCAAAATTTGTTGTATATCAGCGGCTAAAGTCCACGGCGGATTGACCACTATCATACCACTGGCGGTCATACCGTGTTCGTGAGTGTCCGTCTTTATGCCCAACTCGAATAACTGCACATTTTTTATTCCACTGTTTTTTATGGCTTTTTCCAAGTGCTTATTGCGGCTGCGCTCTACTACGGGATACCAGAGAGCATAAGTGCCTGTAGCAAAACGTTTGTGCATTTGTATTAAAGTCTCGATAACCAGATTGTAATCGCTTTTTATTTCATAAGAGGGATCAATGAGTATCATCCCACGATGTTCATTAGGCGGTAATAAACCGAGAACGTTTTTCAAACCATCAGCATGAAATACTTTGATACGCCGATCCCGGTTGACTGCAGCGCTTAATAACTCTATTTCTGTTGAATGCAATTCATACAAAAACAAGCGATCCTTGTTACGCAAAAATTGTTTGATAATTAAAGGCGAGCCCGGATAGCGGCTTAATTCGTCAGTGTTGTTAAATTTTTTGATGAAATTGACATAATTGGCAACGCTGTCGGGCAAATCATCACGTTGCCATAACTTGCCAATACCATTTTCAAATTCTCTGTTTTTTAAAGCGTAGCCCTCATCCAGAGCATATTCTCCGGGGCCTGCGTGAGTATCAATACAACAAAAAGGCTTATCTTTTTTTTTCAGGTGCTCAAGAATTTTTATCAAAATGATGTGTTTTAAAACATCCGCAAAATTTCCCGCGTGAAATGAATGTCGATAACTTAGCATTAGTAAAGGGCTTGGTGTGTTATGTTGGATAGTGATTTTTTAAAAAACCTTTTCGAATAACATCATGACTATTTCAAAAGCGATTAACCAGATAATAATCCATTCCAGTATCGATGAATGTCTATGTTTTTGCTCATCCGCCAACATTTCAAATAATTCATGGATGGTTTCCAGCTTCTTTGACAATACCTCGGTGCGCGGGGCTATTTCCAAATATTTTGCAGTGATACTGTAAAATGCTTCATATTCGGGATATTCCCAAAAGAAATCAGGTGTATCCAGTAAATCATAATTTAAAATAATATCGCTTTTGGTCAAAAACAATTGCCCGCGTATTTTCGCGATTTTATGACGACTTAACTTGATGCTGCCATTTTCAGCTAATGACTTGGGAATATAGCTGGTATTGTTGATGGTTGTTATAGCATTGGTTTCAAAAGAGGCCAGTTTAATCGACTGGGCCATGCCTTGAGATAATGAAAATATCAAAATGGGATCTGAAGACTCAATTTCAATATGATCTTCAATAATGCGAGTTACTGGACAATCAAGAGCGAAAGTGAAATTTTCTTCCTCAATTACAGCTAGCGGATTTTCTGCATGATTTAATAATATCTGATGGAGCTTGGCCTGCTGTTCTGTGCTGACGTTCCAGTGCACAACAGCGCCATAATTAAAGACAACCGACCAGGATCGATCATTCTCAATCAATAATGCGCCTTTTATAATTCTTATCAGCGTTGAATCTGATAGCAATTTTGCTAATGCATTAATATCAAAACTCAAAGCCAGGCAATAGGAGGAACATTTTTTGATTAGTTTATTTTCGGGCATAAAGAATATTCCAGTAATTATTTAATGATGAAGAAAAACCTGGAAAAGATATCAACTGCGACATGATTTACTCTGGCACAGTTGATAACTTGTTGAGTACAAAAAGTAATTATTTGTCGGATATTTTCAACAACCAACCATTCTCTGCTTCACAATGCGGGGATTTAGCATTTACCTTGATGTTAATTCTAGCTGCCGTGCTAACAAGAGAGGCAGGTAATTTACCTTTAAAGAGATAATAAGGATCTTTAAACTCAGCTGTGACTTCAACGGGTATATTCTTCACAGTGACAGAAACTTGCTCCGGCTTGTCGATATTGAAAACCAAAAAAGAAAACTCGGCTCCAGGTGTGACAGTTGCCAAGTGTGGAGGCAAAAATTTGCCTAAGTTTGGTTTGCCACAAGTCCCTGTGCTGCCACCCCCACCACCTCCACTACCGCCACCATGGCCGCTATGATGCTCTGTGGCATTAGCAGCGCTAATGTTTAAAAAAGAAATAATAAAAAATATGATGAATAATCTTGGTTTTTTCATTGGTTTATCCCTCTTGTTTTTGTTATTAAACACGCCAAGCGTTTTTGTTATACCGAACGGTTATTATTTTTATTTTAGAAAAACCCTAATTATATTCACAAACGACAATTCAGTTGCTATAGAAAATCGAATTGACGGTTTGTATCAGGCATAAAAACCAATAGAAAGAGTCGGAAACAGCTTTTTTCCCCGCAACGAATGTCCTGATGCAGGCAACGGTTGGCGCAAGTGTTCTTTGGTAGAGCAACTAACAAGAAAAAATCCATTAATGTAAAATGAATAAGTAACAAAAAGCTACTTGGCCGATTTGCCATTACACTAACGCTGGAAAAGTATAGAGCCTTAATAGAGGGCTTTTTTGGA
>NQJG01000320.1 GCA_002256465.1 Methylococcaceae bacterium NSP1-1
TTTTCCTGTCATCATCTGACAAGGGGTCGTTATTGCCGGGGACGCAGGGGATTCCGGCGGCCAGCATGGCGTTCTTGGCAGAAATTTTGTCACCCATCATGCGTATGGTTTCTGCATTCGGGCCGATAAAAACAAAGCCGCTTTGTTTTACTTTTTCAGAAAAATCAGCATTTTCGGAAAGAAAACCGTAACCTGGATGAATAGCCTCTGCATCAGTCACTTCGGCCGCACTGATAATGGCTGGAATATTCAAGTAGCTGTCAGCAGATGCCGCAGGACCAATACACACCGACTCATCGGCCAGTCGCACATGTTTAAGATCCCGGTCTGCTTCAGAATGAACGGCGACCACTTTTACGCCTAATTCCCTGCATGCGCGCAAAATGCGCAATGCGATTTCGCCTCGATTAGCGATGACTATTTTGTCGAACATGAGTGTCCCCTGTTTTCCTTGTTATTCAATGATGAATAAGGGTTGGCCATATTCAACCGGCTCAGCATTATCAACCAGAATTTGAGTAATAACACCACTTTTATCGGCTTCAATCTGATTAAGAATTTTCATCGCTTCAATGATGCACAACGTATCCCCGGCCATAACTGCTTGCCCAATCTCTACGAAAACTTTTGTGCCAGGTGATGCCGAGCGGTAAAACGTGCCGACCATAGGAGACTTAACTACATGCCCGGTTATTTTTTCTTCTGCGGGCGCCGCTGTAACAGCTGCTGCAACCGGTACAGCGCTTGCTGGTGCAGGCGCATAAGCAACTGGTGCAGGTGCGGCAGAATAACGGCTAATGCGGATGCATTCTTCGCCCTCTTTAATTTCCAGTTCTGCAATGTCAGATTCTTCGATAATTTCGATGAGTTTTTTTATTTTTCTAATATCCATTGTTTATGGTCTCTCGGTTAATATCTGATGAGCGGCCTGTAAGGCCAGTTCGTATCCTGTTGCTCCTAATCCACAAATAACGCCTTTAGCAATATCTGAAAAATAGGAATGTTTTCTAAAAGGTTCGCGTGCGTGGACGTTTGATAGGGTTGCCAGCAGTGCATCGCGGATAGCAACACTGGTATGGGTGAATGCAGCTGGATTGATAATGATGAAATCGACTTGAGTTTCGTAAGCCCGATGTATCAATTCAACAATTTGATGTTCTGCGTTGCTTTGATGAAAGTCGAGCTGATGGCTTAACTCAGCGGCTTTTTTTTCGAGCAGTTGACATATGTCGGCGAGAGTCTTGTTTCCGTAATGGCCCGGCTCACGGACACCCAGGACATATGTCGGCGAGAGTCTTATTTCCGTAATGGCCCGGCTCGCGGATACCCAGTAAGTTTAAATTCGGGCCATTTAAAACGGTAATTGTCGCCATTTATGTATGTTTCAGTAGGGTTAAAAAGCACTAATGCCGGTAATTTTCCCTAATTTTAGAGGTTTTGTCCAGATATTATGTTTTTAACAAAAGATAGCAACAGGATGTCAGTTGTTTGAAGTTGTTTCTTAACTTATTCGCGATTTTTAAAGTTTTTACCTACGAGGTTTTAAAAACCTCGTAGGTCTAAATCCGGCAAATAATATGAAGTTACACAATTCACTTAACTTCTTTTACAAACTCACAGCGTTGCTTGATCAGCGGTGAGGTATCCGCATTGCCAATACCTTTGGCTATCAGCGCAACAACACGATCATCCGTATCGTAACCTACATGCGCTTGCAAGGGATTGGCAAGATCAGCCATACCGAAGGCATCCATGATTTTGGCGATATTGATATTGACATTGGTGATCCTGGCACAGAGCCAATTAGCGCCTTCAGGCCTACAATAACTCGCTTCCTGGCCCGCCACTTCGGGAAGCTCGCGACCCAATTGCAACATAGGGAGCTGGTTGGACAGCATGAAAATAGGGATGCGCTTGTTTTGCAATGCCTGAATGGCTTTTGGAGAAAGGGTAACCTTTTGTTTTTGATCTGAAGAAAAATGTTTTTCTGGCGCTGCCAGCAAGGAAGCAATACGTTGCATACCATCTATTGTGATTCGACTACCCAGGCTATGAGAAATAAGCACATAATTATCCCTTGCGATATGGTCGGCATTGGTATCGTTCAGGCCCATGCATACATGTTTGCCGCTATTCGGGAGTTCCTCCCAATCGCCTTTGGCCATCCAGCAAAACGACTGTGCGAATGCCGCCAGAATAGGCACTCTGCTTTGTCCCAAATAAATAATAGGATCAGGCCCGGTATCATTGCTGAATTTCTTCAACATGGCGTTCATCCTGGCTCTGCGGAAATCGTATTCCCCCGAATTATCGAAGTTTAGCAACGCTTTTTCTTGCCGGGTAATTTCCGACCAGGTCAGTTCGTAAAAAGTAAGTTCTTTGCCATTTTGCTCATTGAGCAGGTGCGTTACCCGCAAATTACCCAGATTCTTGTCTGGAAACACAGGGGTATTCAGTTCGATATTTTTCTGTTCTTCCGAACGTGCGTTCAAGCCTAACTCCTTGGCCAGTTTCTCCAGAAACTGGGTAGTATAGCCCGGTGTACGGTCGCCTACGCCATGAACAAACAGCACCTTGGTTTTTCCATTTTTCCTAGACAAATTGGCGTCTATACCGGTAAAAGGTTCGCCCCATACCTGGCATTGCCGGGTATCTTCCTTTTCGGATTTTTCCAGAACAGCTTCCGCAGCGCCTTTCCCGATACTTGCACAACCGGATAAAAGCACAGCGATTGAAAGAGATGACAACAGCCATCCGGTTTTAACCGTAAATTTTGAACGTTTATTCATACTATTTGTTTCCGCTTTTATGAGGTAAAGAGTCTTTTTATTAACTTATATTACACTGGTCATTGTCATTGCGGTTTCTCAATATTAGCCCGAATACGCTG
>NQJG01000144.1 GCA_002256465.1 Methylococcaceae bacterium NSP1-1
GCCTGGGTAACGCTGTTATCTTTAGCGGAGCCACGATGTTCACCGCGACTACCTGAGCTAGTTTGCTCACTTGTATTGCCAAGAGTCGCAGTTATTTTTGTCTCTTCACCGTCTTTTTCTACGGTTAGCACATAGATTGCTTCGTTTTGTTTTTTGCTAAAAAAGGAACTCTCCGGATCGTAAGATACATAGTAAAGCCCCTTATCATGCTCACGATCTGTTATTTCGATTTCGCTTTGCTTTAATGCCAGACCCAGCGTATTCCAGGCATCATCAAAAGACTGTTTGATTCTCAGTTGCGGTGGCGTTGTAGTCGTCATAAAAACATCTGACCCCAAACCTGTCTCATCCCGTTTTTTTGGGATCGTACTATTATCAGTTCTACTCGGCTCCCCTGCTTGTTTACTGACAGCCAGAGCAGGTGGGCGCTCCAGCATAGCAGTATCCCGATAACGACTGTCCTCTGAGGCGCAGGAAACCAAGGCAACGGCAAGCAATAAACTTTTAATGATAACGCCCATAGTATTCCTCAAAAGAAACGTCGATGGTCTAAAACCGGAAATGCCCCCCGCACTTTTTCCAGTCGCTCACTGTCTATTTTAGCCAGTACATAACCGCCACCCGTTTTATAACAATCCAGCACCACGCCCCAGGAATCAACAATCATGCTATGGCCAAAGGTTTTACGGCCATTAATATGAAAACCACCCTGATTCGGCGCTATCACGTAACAGAGGTTTTCCACAGCGCGTGCGCGCAGTAATAATTCCCAGTGTGCCGCGCCTGTTTCAGCGGTAAATGCAGAAGGAACCACCAGTATTTCCACACCCTTATTGCTCATTTCGCGAAAAAACTCGGGAAACCGCAGATCGTAACAAACGGCGATACCCATTCTGCCAAAAGGCGTATCAATAACCAGCGACTCAGTACCCGGCTCAATGGAGTCTGATTCGCGATAAACTTCATTGGTACCCGGAACGTTGACATCAAACAGATGAATCTTATCGTAGCGTCCGACTCTTTCGCCATTATCGTTATAAACCAGGCAAGCTGCTCGCGCTTTATTGCTGTCATCGGCCGCCAGAGGAATAGTGCCGCCGACTACCCAAACGGCGTACTTTTTAGCGACTGTAGCCAAAAAGTTTTGTATGGGTCCCGAACCATCGACTTCTTTTGCTTTAAGCTTGTCTGATTCATGATCGCCCATTAATGCAAAGTTTTCCGGCAAGGCTACCAGCTTTGCACCCGCCTTAACCGCTTCCGCGATAAGCTTCTCGGCTTCTAGCAGGTTAAAGCCGATATTAGGGCTAGATGCCATTTGTATGGCTGCGCATTTAGTCATGTCGTCTCCTCTTTATTGTACTTTAGGTTGCTGTAGCCATGGAAAACCGGTAATACCATTCCACGTCTTCTGCAACAAGCCATCGTTTTCATGTAGCGGAATAATTTGTGCATTCTCCCAGTCGCCCTTAACCAAATACTGCGAACCAAAGAAAAATCCTTCCTGATCTTTACCGGTCAAAGACCGTCCAATTAAAGCTGCAACTTTTCCTACAATTGTACCAGCAATAGGTACGGCATCTGCACTTTTTGGTGCCACGCTGGCAATCAGATCAACGCTTCGATTAATAAAATCAGTCTCTCCAGTGATGGTAATCTTAGCTGGAACGGCATCAATCACTAAATTATGGGTAATGGCTTTACCATTTAATACATCAAAGCGTCCCTTGATGGTGTTAAATGTAAGACCTTCCTCATACACATCGCTGAAATCCAGTTGCAAACGTTTTATCCACTGTGCCATTGCCAACATACCCAGCACGCGACCAAATCCGGGTTCAATGCTTAGAATACGGCCGCCTTTTAAATTAGCTTCTATCTTGCCTTGTAAATCGGCTAACGAAAACTGGTAAGGTGCCGCATTCCACATTCCGCTGAAATCAATCACGACATTAGTTTCCGTGAGATTTTTGGTAATATCCAGTTTTGAAAGTAATTGGCTTGCTCGTGGCATGCTCAGACTACCTTGCGCACGGGTTTCAGATTTCTTACCGTTAACTTTCCAGTCGCCTGATAAGTTAAGTTTAAGATCCTTCCCCGACAATTCCAGGTTCTTGAAGAGCATACCATTGCCTATACGCTCAGTTTGCAGGCTCAACTGTCCTAGATCAACAGACTGCCATAGCGTTTTTTGACTGGTGATAGCTAATAAAGGCATAAAATCCGGCACGGGTAAGGGCTCCAGCGCATCACCCTGATACTTCAGCTGTTTTAGCACGGAAAGCTGCAGCTCATTCATATCCAGACTGATGCTATTAGCTCCTTTAAGATTAACAGGTATCTTAATCTTACCCTTCGCAACTGATCCGTTGATATCACCAGACCAAAAATTGCCATCAGCCTTCAACACCAGATCAAACAAACCCAGATCTGCATTTTTCCAGAAACCATGCTCGCTATGTATTTTTATTTCCTTAAGACTATTTACTGCGCCTGTTGTTGTTTCACTATCCTTACCTTGTGCAAGTGATGAGGCTAGACCTAACCAGTCTTGCAGGGCCAATCGTTCACGATTGATCTCCAGCTTTATTCCGGCTTGCTGCCTCTGAACGACATTGCCAATACCCACCAATACATTCCCGGATTCAATACGCTGTTGCTTTATATTAAACTTGATCGCCGCTTTCAATTGGTTATCGTAATTTAAATTAATCGGCAAGATCGCTTCATCAGCTAAACTAAATGTCAGGGATAAAGATCGTTGCTGCTCTCTCGTCTTGGCCAAGGCTCCCGGCAAATCCAATGCTACGCCCGCCAGTTTTGACTGCATAAGCAGTTCCGGCGTGCTGTCATCATAAGGCAGTTGCAACTTTAGCTGATAATCTGTCGCCCCTTCGGCCACCTGCCAACCAGGTATTTTAAACTGCTTCTGAAGATCACTAACACCGACTCGACCAGCTACATTGACGGCCGTCTGGGTATTTGAACTTTTGATATTAATCTGAATAGGGCGCTCTAAAGCTGTCGCCTTAATAGTGTCACTGTAAACGCCTTGCTCATTGAACTTTAATGCACCATTGATCTGGGTAACACCCAAATCAAGGGCTTTTACTCTTAGTCTGGCATTAACCAGCTGAGCCGAGCCATTAACTTTAGCCGTGGCTCCGTCAGCCAAAGGGAGCTTTAAATCCAGTATTACTTGAGTATTTCCTTGTGGCTCTACAGCATCCAGCAACTTATCCACTGGTGATTTAAGTGGCGTCTGCTGCATAAACTCCAAACCTTGCAGTATTCCCGTTTCCAGCTCGCCCTGAACCAGTAAATGTTCACTTTTACCCAACGCGGGAATAGTAACCTTGGCCTGATTAATTTTTACCTTGTCACTGAGGCCCTTACGTAAATCAACCTGCAATCCACCTTGTAAAAACAATACTTCTCCACCAAGATCGATTACATGAGGCCATTCTGGATCATAAGCCAACTCCAATTGATCAACTTCAAACCGTGTTTCAAAGATACCTTGTCCACCAGTAAATGGGAAATCACTTAAATTACCGTAAAACAACATATTGCCCCTGGGGACACGGCCACTGATAAAAGCACGATCCAGCCAATCAACGACTGTCTTCTTCATTGCGCTCGCTGGTAAGTAATACGAAGCTTTGCTGACATCATCAGAGGTGGAATACTTAAACTCAATCTGCTTTTGGTCTTTAAATCGGGGGAATCCAGCTCAATTATTGGACTGGATGCGATCCAATCGTCTGGCGTCTGCTGCCAGGCTATCGTGCCTTTTAGTTTAGTGATTTTTAATGCCTCACGAAATAAGCCAGAAGTTGTCATGCGGGCATCTTTAGTTGCCAAATCCACACTACCCTCTTGATCGCTGCCCTTTAGTTGGCCGGTCAGGTTTTCTATGCCCGGCATTGTAGCCGAAGGAGCAATGTTGATTTTGGTAAATTTTCCGTTGACTGCAAAGTGTTTCTCATCCAGATCGGCAAACAAAGAGAACTGCTCCAGCGAACCTTTTATCTGAGATCGAGCCAACAGTCTAGTCTGTTCTTCCGGCAACGGAGCAAAAAACTGTAATAAACGGGATGCTTCCTGTAAGTCCACCTGCTCAACAAACAGTCCTAGCTTATGCAATAAATCATCCTTAGTACGATCGCCGGAAACGCTAAATACGGCAGCGGGCCATTTTTTATCCGCAGTTTCCAGCAAAAAATTGGGCACATCCAAGCGCCACTGATTATCATTCAGTTTCCAATAAAACCGGGTTTTCAGTTGCTTAACTGAAAACGTTCCCTGCTCAGGCTTGATCAACTGCAAATGCTGAAGTTGCGCGTCACCCACAAGCGAACTCAGTTGTGAATGTTGCAAGTCACCCCAAACCCTGATATCGCCGATACCTGAATCAATGTTCATAGAAGCGGGCAAATCAACGGTTACCCATTCAGCCAGATTTAGATTTTTTCCATCAAGAAAAACAGACCCGTCAAGAGCTGAAGGTTTAAAAACATTGCCGGTAAGATTCATAGACACTGTTAACGTATCGCCAAATTTTTTTGGCAACTTCATAAATATATTCAATCGATGCTGCTGATCGTTATTTATAATTGCTAAATCTACTGCTTCGAACCTTAACGGCCGGCCATTTCTCTTTTCATCCTGCCAGGTAACTTCACTTTGTAAAACTTCGTATTTTCTGCCCTGCAATAACCAAAGAGGCTGTTCATCGCTGGCTTTTAAGCCAACAATGGCAAAACTTCCATCCTGTTTGCGTTTTACTGTAAGTTTGGCACCGACCAGCGTAACCCATGCCGAAGCTAAACGATCCCTGCTAACCAGCATATCGAGCAAATTAATGCCCATGCGTATTTCCTTGAATTCAATTACAGGTTTTTTACCCGGAACAGTAGATGATACTTCGATCTCATTTAACACCAGTTCAGGATTATAGCCACGCATATTCGCACGAATACGCCCTATCGTAACCGGCGCACCCACAAGCTCACTGACGCGGGTTGACAAATCGGCTTTATAGCTTTCTATTCCCAGCAATAGTAAACGTATACCCGTCAAGCTGATTGCCGATGCAATCAAAGACCAGAAAATGAGATGCCGGGTTGCTCGCTTAATGTGATGAATCATGAAAACAGGTTAAAGGCAAAAAATGACATTTTTCGTCTTGCACCTTAAAGCAGGACAACATCATACTGTTCCTGATTATATTCTGCTTCTGCTCTGAACTTGATCTGAACTCCCAAAAATATTTCCAATTCAGCCAGCATGTCGGCTTCTTCATCAAGTAGCATTTCTACTACTTCGTTAGAAGCCAGAACCAATAATGTCTGTACCTTGTACAGCCTCACTTCTCGAATAATCTCCCGAAATATTTCCAAACACATCGATTCTGCTGTTTTAAGAACCCCCCGTCCCCCGCAAGCGCTACAAGGCTCACACAGAATATGCTCAAGGCTCTCACGCGTTCTTTTACGGGTCATTTCCACTAAACCCAGCACTGAAACTTCAGTAATTTTTGTTTTCGCCCGGTCTTTTTCCAAATTGCGCTCCAGCGCCTGTAAAACCTGTTTTTTGTGATCGTCACTTTTCATGTCGATAAAATCGATAATAATGATGCCACCCAGATTTCTGAGTCTAAGCTGGCGGGAGATAGTTTGAGCCGCTTCAAGATTGGTTTTGAAAATAGTCTCTTCCAGATTGCGTCCGCCAACATAACCACCAGTATTCACATCCACCGTGGTCATCGCTTCGGTCTGGTCAAATATCAGATACCCGCCTGATTTTAATTTAACTTTACGATCCAGGGCTTTTTTAATTTCATCTTCCACACTATAAATATCGAATACCGGACATTCTCCCGTGTAATGCTCGATAACCGGGACGATTTCCGGAACGAAAACCTCGGCAAATTCAAGCAATCGATGATAGGTTTCTTTGGAATCCACACGAACCCTATCAATACCTTCTTTATATAAATCCCTCAGGGTTCTAACACTCAGCGGCAAATCCTTATGAATAAACTGTTTAGGTTTTGCACTGGCAATTTTTTCCAATATCGACTCCCACAACTTCAGCAAAAACGTCATATCTGCAATCAGGATCGATTCTTCTACACATTCTGCTGCTGTTCTTGCGATAAAGCCGCCGCATGCATGCTCCTGCCTGAATGCATCCAGACAGGCTCTTAACCGGGCGCGTTCGGCTTCGCATTCAATACGTTGGGACACACCCGAATTGTTCGCATAAGGCATATACACCTGATAACGCGATGGAATAGATATTTCTGTGGTTAAACGGGCGCCTTTACTACCCAAAGGATCTTTGACCACTTGCACAACAATATGCTGACCTTCATGCAGGTAATGTTCAATGACTTCCGAACCTTTTTTTTCCAGATCCTTCGCGCACAAATCAGAAAGGTGAATAAACGCCGCCTTGGGCAGGCCTATATCAACAAAAGCCGCCTGCATACCGGGCAGAACCCGGCACACTTCACCTTTGTATATGTTACCCACCAAGCCCCGCTCACGGCTTCTTTCAATGATGAGCTCCTGCAATACTCCATTTTCAATAACCGCAACGCGCGTTTCCGGCGGAGTTACATTGATTAAAATTTCTTCACTCATTTGAAAAGTTCTATTCCTTGTTTAGATAAAAGTCCGGCAGTCTCAAACAATGGCAACCCCATCACACCTGAAAAACTGCCTTTTATTGATTCCACAAACACGCCTCCCATTCCTTGAATAGCATAAC
>NQJG01000145.1 GCA_002256465.1 Methylococcaceae bacterium NSP1-1
GCTTGGAAAACGATTGCGTACCAACCTTTTATGACCGTGACCAAACCGGTATTCCCAGACGCTGGCTGGCCATTATGCGTGAAAGTATGGCAACACTGACACCATTTTTCTCAGCTAATAGAATGGTGCGTGAATATACCAGCCGTTTTTATCTACCTTTGGCCGCCAATTATCATAAACGTGTCAGAAACCACGCCGAATTAGGTCATAAGCTGGTCAACTGGTTAAAACGTGTCGATGACTTCTGGCCCAAAATCCATATCAACAACGTGATGAAAGAGTCCCAAGATAATCAATATTTGTTCAGGATGCATGTTTATCTGGGCGAATTAACGGCGGAGGATGTTTCAGTTGAACTTTTTGCCGAAGCCCCTGAGCAAGATACATACTCTATTCAGCCCATGCAGATAGAACAAGCACTACCGGGGGCGGTCAATGGCTTCATTTACAGCATCCGTATTCCGACGACAAGACCCATCTCTGATTACACACCTCGAATCAGGCCCTATCATCCTGACTGCTCGGTACCACTGGAAACAACTCATATTTTTTGGGTTAACATATAGCAAGAACCCTGATTTATTATATTCCGGGAAAAGAATCAAACTCTTGCAAGACAGATAGTTTTGATGAAAAATCCGCTTAAACAACATCATCTAATGAGGAAATTATCATGACTGAGTCCCGCTGGAACCCTGAAAAACCTTTGGCTATTACCGCCATTTGCATAATTGGCATATTTTCATCAGTGAATAACAAGCTTGTCTGGTTTGTCTGAATCACTGAGGGGGGAGTTACGTAAGGACGCCACTTGTCCGGTTTCCCGATATTTTTTATAGTCAGCAAGTACCTGGGCATGGTCGAATGCCAAAGATTCAGGCAGCTGATTTAAACTGAACATACGACAATTTTTCGCGTCGTCCGCAGCTACCGGCGTTCCTGTCGCTTCGCCTACATAAACCGCCGTCACCGTATGCCCACGGGAATCGCGGGATGGATCGGAATAGATACCAAGCAACGCTATCAAACGCACATCAAGGCTAACTTCTTCCTGAGCCTCTCGTCTGGCGGCCTGTTCGACGATTTCGCCAAGATCGACAAATCCGCCGGGAATCGCCCAGCCATAAGGAGGATTGGCGCGCTCAATTAATACTATGGGACGGTCAGGGAAATCTATCAGCTCAATAATGATATCGGCAGCGAGCAAGGGGGTAATAGGTTTGGGCATAGCATCCTCTCTGAAAAATGAAACTTATGTTACAAACTGGAAAAAACAGTCATTTTGATCTGTTCAGCCAAGGTGGGCAGGCATTTTTGCTCACCATTCGCTACGTGGATGACGTTCTTAGAGTAAAAGTTACCGGCCCATTATTGATCAATGAAACCTGCATATCCGCGCCGAACTGACCAAATTGAACATTTGGATAGGTTGATGTTGCGAGTTGTTGCAGATATCCAAACAGTTGCCGTCCTTTTTCCGGTGGTGCAGCTGAAGTAAAACTGGGACGATTACCTTTCTGAGTATCCGCGGCTAACGTGAATTGCGGAACCAATAACAAACCGCCTTTAATATCTCTCAAACTTAGATTCATGCGGTCATTATCATCGGCAAAAATTCGATAATTGAGGATACGTTCCAGCAAACGTTCGGCATCTTTTTGGGTATCATCTTTTTCTACCGCGACCAGAGCCATAATGCCTGTATCGATCTTGCCTATTTCTTGATTATTGACAGTGACTTTTGCAGTGGTTACACGTTGAATGATTGAAATCATAAGTATTTTGCTGTTTCGTTAGATCGGCACATATCAGCGATTGACTACAATCTTGAGAAAGACAAATCATGCATCAATGCGCATCATAAGTTCCTGCCACAGCTCATTGTAAGCATCAATGGATCGACTTTTATGGATAAAGCCGCCCAATGGCATACGTTCCAGCCCCATGCGTTCTATATCACTGGCATAGGGAATAGCGGCATGTAAAATCCCGGGATGAATCTTGACCAGATTTTCCATTATATCCAGGTGCATTTTTTTGCGTCGGTCAACCATCGAAAAAAATGGAATAAGCTCCAGATTTTGCAGGTTATTATCTTCGATAAATTTTTCCAGTTGCTCAAGCGTTCTTAAAGACAGCGTTGTCGGAATAATGGGAGACAATAAAATATCAGAGGTTTCAAATACGGCTTCAGACAGTAATGAAATATTCGGTGGACAATCCAGAAAAATAAAATCGTACTCTTCCGCTAATGGTTTAAGCAGTTTTTTAAGTTGATGGGTCGGTTTTTTCTTCGCATCCAGAACCAGATCCAGATTTCTGAATGAGAAATCTGACGGTAACAAGTCCAGGTTTTCAAAATCAGTGCCTTTAATAAGTCCATCCAGTTCACGTTTGCCGGCAATCAAATCTTTACTGCCGCCTTTTACCTTGGGCTTGATACGAAAGTAATAGCTGCTTGCCCCCTGTGGATCCAAATCCCAGACCAACGTGCGGTATCCATTGCAAGCAGAAATAAACGCCAAATTGACCGCGCTTGAGGTTTTACCAACGCCACCTTTGATGCTATATAAAGCCACTATCTTCATCGTATGCTCCTGATTTTATGAACCTGTTTCTACAATTTGACAAACAAACTGCTGATGCCGGCACTCCAGAAACTTATGAATGCGCTCATGGATCATGTTCTGTATTGTATTTTATCTTATAAATGTTTTCTGCTCCCACAGTTCTGCATGAACGCAACTGGCTTATGGTTTATAATTAACGTCTTTTTATAGTTTTCATCGACCAGCGCTCATCTATAACGTTTGGTATCGACTGTCATTGGTTAAAAATACACCCCCATGCAAGAAATAAATCCGATTAAAAATAAAATAGCTGACCTGAAAAGCCGTGGTGATGCCCTTAGGAGGTATCTTTGACTTTGATGTCAAAAGTGAACGCTTAGTCGAGGTTTTGCGAGAACTGGAAAACCCCAAAATTTGGGACAATCCCGATCAGGCGCAAGCGCTGGGTAAAGAACGCGGACAACTGGAAATCATTGTTAATACCATTAATGAATTGGAACGCGGCTTAACAGATGCCGAAGAATTGCTACTCATGGCGATTGACGAAAATGATGAAGAAACCGTTGATACTGTTGTTGATGATTTGGCGCATTTTGAAAAAAGAGTGGCAGACCTTGAATTCCGGCGCATGTTTTCAGGTGAAATGGATGCCAATAACGCCTTTTTGGATATACAGTCCGGTTCAGGCGGCACCGAAGCGCAAGATTGGGCATCCATTATTGAACGGATGTTTTTACGCTGGGGTGAGCGCAAAGGCTTTAAAACCGAATTGATTGAAGAATCGCAGGGCGATGTGGCCGGCATCAAAAGTGCCACCATCAAGTTTGAAGGTGAATACGCTTTTGGCTGGTTACGCACCGAAACCGGCGTCCATCGCCTGGTTAGAAAATCGCCATTTGATTCGGGCAATCGTCGTCATACCTCATTTGCCTCGGTGTTTGTCTCACCGGAAATTGATGATGATATTGATATAGACATTAACCCCGCCGATATTCGCGTGGATGTTTATCGCGCCAGCGGCGCAGGCGGTCAGCACATCAATAAAACCGAATCGGCCGTGCGTATGACTCACAATCCGACCGGTATTGTCGTGCAATGCCAAA
>NQJG01000146.1 GCA_002256465.1 Methylococcaceae bacterium NSP1-1
GAAGACGGCATAATCGTGTTGCACATATAAAATAGTCATTGCTGCTCCATACTTTGTTAGGGAGTCTCTTATCAAGTTGATCCCATTCATGGTTCGACTGTTCGACAAGCTCACAGCTCACAACGAACGGAATCAAAAACCGTTCGTCCTGAGCCTGTCGAAGGACTTAATCAGATTTGCTTCATGGTAATATCCAGGGTCAAAATGCGATAAGCGATTTGCCTTGGCGTCATATTCAGCAGGCGAGCGGCTTTGGCTTGTACCCAGCCGCTTTGTTCCAGCGCTGCAATCACGCGTTCACGGTCATCCATGTTTTCATCATTAAAATCTATTGCAAGTGTCTTTTGGGATTTAAGATTGAGCCCGGCCTGCGCCACCGCATCTTCAAGCCCGGTACTGACCATGACATCCCTGTCGATGATGCCGTTAGGGCTCATGATTGCCGCCCGTTCCAGGCGGTTTGCCAGTTCGCGGACATTGCCTGGCCAGTCGTGCTTCATCAATATCCGGATGGCGCTTTCCTTGATTTCCAGAGGGCGCCCACCTTGCTGAGCTGAAATTCTGCCGAGCAGGAATTCCGATAATTCGGGAATATCTTCTGTTCTATCGCATAAAGCCGGCATCTGGATAGGCATTACATTAAGCCGGTAATACAAATCTTCCCTGAATTTGCCTTCGGTAACTTCTTCTTCAAGATTACGATTGGTTGCTGCAATAATGCGAACATTGACTTTTATCGTATGCGTGCCGCCCACCCGCTCAAATTCACCTTCCTGCAATACGCGCAGCAATTTGGCCTGGAATGATGCAGAAATTTCACCAATTTCATCAAGGAATAAGGTGCCGTTATCGGCTAATTCAAAACGGCCTTTACGTTGGCTGATAGCGCCACTGAATGCCCCTTTTTCATGACCAAACAATTCGGATTCCAATAACGTATCGGGTAGGGCAGCACAATTCAGTTTTAAAAAGGGTCCACTGGCACAACCTGAGTTAAAATGAATGGCATTAGCAACGACCTCTTTACCTGTTCCTGATTCGCCTCGAATCAAAACGGTCGTATTCCATTTTGCAACCTGACGGATTAAATCAAACACTTTTATCATCGGTGGCGAATGTCCGATGATGTTTTCAAAACTGTAGTTCTTGATTAACGCCTGCTTGAGTTGATCCCGTTCGCTTTGCAGGTTACGCTGTTTGCGTTCGATAACCCGCAACATTTTGACGCTTTGTGCGATCAAGTTGGCAATCATCTCCATAAATCGGGCTCGCTCACCCAGAAAAAGACTGTTATCGGGTTGGGCAGCCAATACGCCAATGGTGTCGCCTTCTTCTACGTGGATGGGTGAACCGATAAAAGGTAATTCGGGGTCATATAACCCCAGACGCCCCAAAAAACGCGGTTCTTCAGACACCTTGTCAATGACAATGGTAGTACCCGCATCCAGTATGGCTCCCATCACCCCTTCTCCCGGATTGTATCTGACCGGCTGATCAAGTTTACCTGCACCATTAGAGTGAACAGCACTGACAACCATGCTGTTATTTTCTATTTCTCTCAGCGTTATCATTCCTGAACGCATACCTGATCTTTTATGGAGTATCTCAAGAACAGTTTGCAGCTTTGCATGCAAATCATGAGTGCTGTTTAATACCTGACTGATAAGATACAAAGTATCAAGTTCGGCTTCGATGAGTTGTGTACGCTCAGACATTACGATAACCCCCTAAACTCCTGTTTGTGCAGAGGGAAACTTATTTTGAACCGGCACCCCTGATCATAGCTTGAATCTATATCAATAATTCCCTGATGCTGGTTAACAATCTCCTTTGCCATAACCAGTCCCATACCCGCCTGATTACCTCCCATAGGACGCGTAGTATAAAAAGGTTCAAATACTTTTGTGCGTTTTTCAACCGGAATGCCCGGTCCGCTGTCTTCAATGCAGACATAAATCAAATCAGTATCAGCATCCGTTGTGATTTTAAGCCGCTGTTCTTCACTATCTGATTCACTTACCGCTTCAATGGCATTGTCTATCAATTGCTTAAATAATATGCGCAGGCGATTTTCAGAACCCAGCATAGTGGGCAACTGTGATAATGGCTGCCAATGCACGTCTATCCCCTTGCTCAAGATTCGTTGGTCACTGAGTAATAGCACTTCATGCAAGATTTGATTGAGATTAACCGGAATAACAGCTCCTTGCAGAATCTCGGGGATGCATTTTTGCATAGTCGTAGTGGCTTCTTCCCCGGATTGCTGAATCTGTTGCAATATCTGTAACAGGCCGGCATTTTGATCATCCCCCTTATGCTTTAAAATTTGCTCGGCTGCCCTGATTTGGTTCATGGGCATTTGTATTTGGTGCATTGCACCCAATAATGTTTCCCTGATGCTGCGCACCCGTTCATCCTCAGACATGATGGTTTTTAAGGTCTGGAGATGTAACTCTTCCATCTGTCGGCGTTGCCTGGTGATATCTGTTATTGTCAGGATCAGATATTTTTTTGAAGCATTTTCAAAAAAAGCATCCGCATTAACTTCATTTTCTATAAACCAGTTTCCAGCACAAGAAAACCAGCGAGTTTTCCTGCTTCCTTTGCCTTCTATTCTAAATTCACGGTTATTAAAGCCTTGTTCATTACTTTGTGTTTGCTGCCATAAATGCCCCATCTCATTACGCAACAACTGTAAAAAAAAGGTTGCAGGCTCGCCTTTATCCAGATCGCTTACCAGGGCTTTATACATGTGATTATCCAAAATTACCCGATCCTGGTCATCAATGACCACCATGGCAATGGGTGATGAATTAATAACTGATTCAATCAATAATTTTTGATTAATGATTTTTTTCTCAGATTCATAGGACTGGGTAATATCTCTGTGCATCCCTATGAAATAAGTAATCGTTCCTCGCTCATTTAACATGGGCGCAATCGTCAAATCAGCGAGATAGCGATGGCCGGATTTATGTCGATTACATAACGTCCCGCGCCATGTCTTCTTGCTGCTGATGGTATGCCACAAGTCGTAATAAATGTGGCGAGGTGTCGATTTGTCGGACAATTTTGATTCGTTTTCCCCCAGAATATCAGTCGATTGATACCCGGTGACTTTGGAAAACGCTTCATTAACATAAAGTATATTGGCTTTTTTATCGGTAATCGAAATGGCCATCGGTGCCTGTTCAACCGCTTCTACAAATAAGCTGTATGGCATCCTGTCATCGTTGCCATTCAGAGTTCCATCCCCGAGAAAATTGGGTGCAAGCTCATCAATGACGCTTTCCATGTTGGTATGCATCCGTAAATATTGCAATGATGTTTTTTTCATAGATTATGACCCGGGTCTTGAAATGGACTTTAAAATACAATAAGCAAATATTATGCCCATTTCTATACTTATGTTTTGCGCAGACTCCATCATTCTGGTCACAAACCTTGCCAGTCAAACGAATTCATGAAGTAGTAGAGTTCATAAACGTCCATTTTTGTAAGGTTTACGACACAATCATTTTTACCGGCGCGAGTATGTATTACTTACAACAGTTTTCATGCACTGATTTTGTCAGTTTTTGCATAGCACTCGTCCGGCAATCTTGCTGCATCTGCATATTTATCAAATTGGCATAATTTATGCTTCAACAAACTACAAACATAGGCACGGCTCTGGTCAATAACGTAGTTCTGGTGAAATTTTTGGGGCTATGCCCGTTCATGGGCGTGTCAAAGAAACTGGATTCGGCTCTAAGCATGGGTTTGGCAACCACTTTCGTGCTGACTCTGGCGGCAATGACTAGCTGGATACTGGAGCATTTTATTCTCGCGCCTTTCAATATCCAGTTTTTACGTATTCTCGCCTTTATTCTGGTGATTGCCGCTGTGGTGCAGTTCACCGAAATGGTCGTGCATAAAACCAGTCCGGTACTGTATCAAATACTGGGTATTTTCTTACCACTGATTACGACCAATTGCGCAGTACTGGGAGTGGCATTATTGAACGTACAGGAAAAATACGGTTTTATGCAAAGTATGATATTCGGGTTTGGTTCAGCAGTGGGTTTTACGCTAGTGATGGTGCTTTTTGCGGGGTTGCGGGAGCGTTTGGCGTTGATGGCAGTCCCTGCGTTATTTGCCGGAACACCGATTGCATTTATCACTGCGGGTATTTTATCGCTGGCATTTATGGGTTTCGCTGGTCTAAATACTAAAGTGTGACAGGAAAGCAGCCATGTATGTTTTATCCGCGATTGTAAGTTTAACCTTGTTAGGGCTGGTTTTAGGCTTTTTGCTGGGTATAGCCGGAAAATACTTAAAAGTTGAAAGCAGTCCGATTGTCGATGAACTGGAGTCCTTGTTACCCGGTTCACAATGCGGCCAATGCGGTTTTCCCGGTTGCAGGCCAGCCGCAGAAGCCTTGGCAGAGGGTAACGCGCCCGCTACGATATGTCCGCCCGGCGGTAGTGCACTGGCGGAACAAATCGCCGCTTTATTGGGATTGGATCTGGATTTAAGTGACGTAAAAGAACCTGAATTACTGGTTGCCAGAGTCAGTGAAGCCACTTGCACCGGCTGCACCCGCTGTTTTAAAGTCTGTCCCACCGATGCAATAGTCGGCGCACCCAAACAAATTCATGCAGTGGTTGCCGATGCCTGCATAGGCTGTAAAAAATGTGTCGATGTTTGCCCCACCGAATGCCTGCAAATGCACCCGATTGAAGTCACCTTACGTAACTGGCGATGGACTAAGCCTACTTTACCAGAAACGAGTAACGCCGTATGTTAAGTTTTTTCTCAAAACCGCGTATTCGGGGCGGTGTCCATGCGGAAGAGCATAAAGCCGTAACCGCTACACAAGCCATAGTCAACAGCTTCCCTTTACCGGAAAAACTGTATATCCCCCTGCAACAACACGTGGGTAAGCCCGCTGAACCGCTGATCAGAGTCGGCGATAAAGTGCTAAAAGGCCAGTTGTTGGCTTACAGCCAAGGCATGATTTCTGCGCCAGTGCATGCGCCCAGTTCGGGCATTATTCTCGATGTCAACGATTATCCGGCGCCACACCCGTCCGCTCTCCCAATTCGAATGATTGTGCTGGAAACGGATGGTAAGGACGAATGGCTAGTAGCACCTCAGATTGGCGACCCTTTCCAGTTGACTCCTGAAGATATTAGTTTGCGGGTCGGTGCCGCGGGCATCGTCGGCCTGGGTGGTGCCACATTTCCTACTGCGGTCAAGCTCAATATGGGACGGGAAAACCATATTGATACGCTAATAATTAACGGGTCGGAATGCGAACCTTATTTAAGCTGTGATGACAGATTGATGCAGGAACGCGCCGAGCAGATTATCGACGGCGTACGTTTGATGTTGCATGGCATGACAAATTCGCAGGGAGCGAATTTGCATTCACCCGAAGGGGGCCGGGCAGGACAGCCCGGCATGACAAATTCGCCGGGAGCGAATTTGCATTTACCCGAAGGGGGCCGGGCAGGACAGCCCGGCATAAAAACCACAAACGCTGTGATTGCTATTGAAGACAACAAACTGCAAGCTTATCTTGCCATGCAAGCAGCTGCCTCACCTTTTTCGAATATTAAAGTGATACAAATTCCTACTCGCTACCCGATGGGCTGGGACAGGCAATTGATTCGTTATGTGACGGGCAAGGAAGTTCCGGTAGGTTGCCGCTCATCAGAAATCGGTGTGACCATTCATAATGTCGGCACCGCATACGCTACCCATAAAGCCATTCGCCACGGACAGCCTCTGGTTAGCCGTGTTATCACCGTATCAGGTGGCGCAGTGGCTCGTCCCATGAATGTTGAAGTACCCTTGGGAACATTAATCTCTGAGCTGTTCAAATTTTGTCAGGTTAATTCAGACCAAATTGCGCGCATCGTCATGGGCGGCCCGATGATGGGCGAGTCCCTGCCGCACACGGGTTTGCCCACGGTCAAAGCTACCAGCGGCATACTGGCATTAACCGCAAGCGAATTGAAAAGCACTGATGAACAACCCTGTATCCGTTGCGCCAGTTGTGTCAGTGTGTGCCCGGCTGGCTTACGGCCCCTGGATATGGCGAACAATATCCGTATCAATCAACTGGATGTTGCTGTTGATATAGGGTTAAAAGACTGTATCAGCTGCGGTTGCTGCTCCTATATCTGCCCCTCTAATATTCCCCTGGTACAGTATTTCAAATATGCCTCGGGTGAAGTCGCGGCCAGACAGCAAGCCCAACACAAGTCCGAACAGACCAAACGTTTGATTGATGCGCGCAATGCCCGCATGGAACGTATAGCGCAGCAACAACTTGAAGAAGAGCAAGCCCGAATCGCGGCAAAGGCCGAGCGGGAACGTCTAAAAGCCGCCGAACAGGAGGCCTTGGTATGATTCCGCACATGAAACCCAGCAGTGGTGCTCATGTTGGAGCTAAAGCGAGTGTCAGCCACATTATGTGGCAGGTCATACTGGCGATTTCGCCTGCGACCGCATTTGGCATCTTGTGTTTTGGCTGGCCGGCTTTGAATACACCGGTCATTATGGATGGCTCTGCGTTATTGACCGGCTGGTTGCTGGCCATGACATTACCGCCTTGGGCGCCGTGGTGGATTGGCGTGGTCGGTTCCGGGCTGGCGATTATTTTGGGTAAACAGGTTTATGGCGGGCTGGGACAAAACCTGTTTAATCCCGCCATGCTAGCCAGGGTCGCTTTGCTGATTTCCTTTCCTATTGAAATGACCACATGGCCCAATGTGTCGCCGCTGTTTTTTTCACATTCGCCGGGCCTATTCGAAAGCTGGCATATCACCTTTGCAGGCTTGGAAAATATAGACGCGACCACGGGCGCGACGCTGGGTTTTATCAAAACCGAATTCTCGCAAAACCATGTGTTATCCGAAATTTTGAAAGACTATTCCGGGTTTCTAAACTTTATCGGCTGGACACGCGGCAGCCTGGGTGAAACCTCAACGTTGTTGCTGGTCTTGGGCGGCGTTTGGTTAATCCGGCAGGGCATTATTCAATGGTATATTCCGGTGTCTTTATTGCTGACGGTTACGGTGTTGGCCAGCGTTTTCCACCTTATGGACGACCAACATTTTGTCAGTCCATTTTTGCATTTGAATTCAGGCGCGATGATGTGCGTGGCATTTTTTATAGCCACTGATTATGTCACCTCGCCCAATACGAAGGCGGGACAGCTGGTTTTTGGCGCAGGATGCGGACTTCTGATTTTCGTCATTCGTACCTGGGGCGCGTATCCCGAAGGTGCGGGATTTGCCGTGTTGCTAATGAATGCCGCGACACCGCTGATAGATCATTACATACGGCCCCGGATTTACGGGCGTGATCGCAAAGGTAAACCCCTTGAGATCCCGAAATCATAAATGGAACGCAGATGACACAGATGAATATGATGAACACAGATAATTCAAGAAAAATCTTATTGAATCATAATGATCAGCGTCATCAGCGTTCTATTTCTCAAACTGCTGAGTAATTATACCTTTCGATAAATTCGCGCTCCGACGTGGAAATTCATCAAATGTTTGAACCAGAGCCTGAACCATGAAAATTGACTCCGCAACCCTCCAACGCTTGAAAGAAAAAATTGCCCTTTACAGGGAATTTCTAAAAAACTGGCTGGAACCATCGAACCTGGCAAGGCTGAGACCCAAACTGGAATTTCAAACAGGCATTTTAGCGGGCTTCGCCTTGCTTGCCAGCGTGTTGCTCGGTGTTACCAATTGCAGTACAGAAGACACCATTCAACAGCGGCTTGACGAGGATTTAAAAAAAAAGACACGATTCAACAGCGGCTCAATGAAGATTTGATCAAATCGCTGGAAGAAGTTGTACCAGCCGCCTTGCACGACAATGACATGTTGCAGGACACGCTTACTATCCCGTCCGCCGACTTTAACATCGGTGCTAATGAAACCACGGTATATCTGGCTAAAAAGTCCGGCAAAGTTACGGCCGTGTGCTTTAAGTTTATCGCACCTGACGGCTATTCGGGAGCAATCAATATGATTATGGGCGTTGACCGCGACGGCAACATTTTGGGTGTGCGCGTGCTTAGTCACAAAGAGACTCCCGGATTGGGCGATAAAATTGAAGCGGCCAAATCGGATTGGATATTGAATTTTACCGGCCGATCTCTGGACAATTTGACGTCGGCACAATGGGCTGTTAAAAAAGATGGCGGTGTGTTCGACCAATTTGCAGGCGCGACTATCACCCCGCGCAAGTCGGTACAAGCCACTTATCGCGGCTTGCAATTGTTCAAAGCGCATCAAGCGCAACTCATTAATCCTTGAGGAAATCGCCATGTTCATGTCAGAAACCTACAGTAAAATCGCCAGTGACGGTATATGGAACAACAATATTGTCTTCGGGCAAAACCTGGCGCTGTGCCCCTTATTGGCAGTGACGGGCACTGCAACCAATGGGCTGGGCATGGGTTTGGCTACGCTGGTGGTAATCACGGCTTCCAACGGCCTCATTTCACTGACGCGGCATTTGATCCCCAGTGAAATCCGCATCCCTATTTTCGTGCTGCTCATCGCCGCACTGGTGACGTTGGTCGATATTTTAATGAATGCCTGGGCGCATGAACTCTATAAAGTGCTGGGCTTGTTCATTGCCCTGATCGTCACCAATTGCGCTCTATTAGGCCGCGCCGAAGCCTTTGCTTCCAAACAGCCGGTCAAACATGCCTTGTGGGACGGCTTCATGATGGGCCTGGGTTTTACCCTTGTCCTGATAGCCCTTGGCGCGGCGAGAGAAATCAGTTCCGCGGGTACGCTGTTCGCCAATGCCTCATTGTTGCTGGGCGAATCATTCAAGTTTCTGGAAATTACCGTTATTCCCAACTACAAAGGCTTTTTATTGATGGCGCTGCCGCCGGGTGGCTTCATTATGCTGGCATTTTTGATTGTCGGTAAGCGCCTGATAGATCAAAAACTCGCAGAGAGAAAAGTACAACCCGCTGTAATCAGCGAAGCTATAACAGAATAAACGAGGAGACATTGTTATGAACGTCGGTGTTTGTTACGCAGAAGTCGATAGACAATTATGGATGCGCCTGGAAGTGCCTGACAGCAGCACGATTGAAGAAGCGATCAATCTATCCGGTGTATTG
>NQJG01000147.1 GCA_002256465.1 Methylococcaceae bacterium NSP1-1
CTGCTTTTCGATGTAAACAAGCCGGCCATGAACTGAGCCGTTTTTGCAGGCGTAAGAAATTGACCGAGTTCCGACTTTCGTTTCGCTTCGGTATTCTTCGATACCCTCAATCTTGTTTGTTCAACTGCTTCTAACAATGATGCGTCTCCTTTTTGTGGCCTAACAAGCCCCCATTTGCTAGGTCGCAAGCTCAAAGTTGGGAATTCTGTTTTGGAAACCTGCCTGAGCCAGTCGAAGGACTCTAGCTTCCCGTTTCGCGAAGCTAGAACTTAGCCTTCGTGGTTCCCAATCTGGAGATTAAGAACCAGCAGAATAGCACAAAAGCTTAGAGCCATTGAACAAACTGAACGAAGTAAGCTCACCTTAGCGATTGATGGCCTTTGTTCCTCTATAAATTATTGCCCGCTTTTCCAAATGGAAAGCAGTAACCAGATACCGCCTATTGTGGCAAACATGTATCCCAGAAACCCGAATGCCGGTAAGCCAAGTAATTCCGGCCCACCTGTTACCGTCATGATGATGGAAGAACCAATAATGAGCGCAGCTGTCACTATCCCCATGGTTAACCGGCTAATGGCATTATCAATACTATGAACATAGTGATCGAGACGCCTGACGGTAATGTCAACCTGAATGGCGCCTTTTCTGGATGCTCGCAACAGCTTACGCAGGTCTTTCGGAAAACTTGACAAAAGATCGGCGACACTAATCAGGTTACGCCACCCCCGTTTGGCGATAGCCTCCGGTTTGTAGCGCTCCATCATGATTTTCTGGATATAGGGAGATGCAAAAACCAGGGTATTAAAATCCGGATTAAGATGTCTGCCGAGACCATCCAGGGTAATATAAGCTTTGACTAACAATGCAAGATCGGCTGGCAACATTAGATTATGATCTCTTAATAATGCCATCAGATCACTCATCATTGAAGTAAGACTTAGATCCTTTAGCGCCAGCGAACTGTATTGATCAACAAAGGCTTCTATTTCAATGGTAAGCACCTGTTCATCGGTATAAATATTGTCTGACCAGTCTTCAAGTATCTCCGCTACTTTAGTTGGGAGGTGATTGATCATGCCATAAAGCAAACTGACAACCTGTTCCCTGCGCTCTTCGGTTAAACGGCCAACCATACCGAAATCGATAAATGCCAGTTTATTATCCGGCAGATAAAACACATTTCCTGCATGCGGGTCGGCATGAAAAAAACCGTCTTCCATAATCATCTGAATGACTGCTCTGGTGCCGCGATCAGCCAGTATTTTTCTATCCAGTCCCGCTTTATCGACAGACGCAAGATCTCTACCCTGAATACCTTGAATATATTCCTGCACATTAAGTCTTTCACCGGTCCATTGCCAATAGACGTTAGGAATTTTAATATTGGGATCAGTGGCTAAATTAGCTGCTACCCGTTCTGCATTTCTACATTCTCCGGCAAGATCGAGTTCCCTGCGTAATGATTGGTTAAACTGACGGAGAATTTCTTTTGGATGAAATCGACGAATATCGGGTGATTCAGATTCAGCAATATCAGCAATACGTTGTAAAAGGCGCAAATCAGCTTCAATAATTTTGCGCAGACCGGGTCTGCGAATTTTTAAAATAACCGGCGTACCGTCCTTGAGTATGGCTTTATGAACCTGGGCAATTGAAGCCGCAGCAAGAGGTTGTCTTTCGACTTCCGAAAAAAATTCATCAATGCTGCCGCCAAGATCGTCTTCAAGCTGGGATAGTAACTCTTCAAAGGGTACAGGAGGAGCCTGATCCTGAAGTTTTTCAAACTCGGCTATATACTGAGGCGGAAATAAATCGACACGCGTCGCAAGAATTTGTCCCAATTTAATGAAAGTAGGACCCAAGTCCTCTAGCGCTCTGCGTATACGTTGCGGCGTGTCGAGTTTGATATATTCTTCTGTTTGCTGCCAATGCAGCGCTCTGCCAGCGCGTTCCAAGGCCTTGCCCATCCCCAGGCCACGAACAAAACTGCCAAAACCATAGCGGATTAATACGGATGCAATATCATGAACCCTTCCCAGATCCCTGGCCGCGTTTAATACTTCCCACAACATAGTGCGCTGCTAACCGTTATTTTTTGGAAGAGGATGACTTCAGACTTTCAGCAATGCCCAATAAAATACCACTGCCTATCTGCGCTAGAGTGGAAACTGTGCCGACCGTACCGGATACAATTATTTCTTTACTTATCTGCGGCAAATTTTTCAGCGCTTCCAGAGCAATTAAAGATTGTTTGCCAACTGCCGTTCCGCTTTGCCCGGTATGGGCAACAAAGTCACTAACAATATCAGCAACAACCTGATTACTGCCTTTGGCAATTTTCTCCAGGGTACCGAGAAACGACCCCTCCATATCCTGTAAATCCTTGATTGCATCATTAAAATCATGTTGAGAATAATCAGCAACGCGAGAAGCTGCTTCTTCAATAGCCAATTTTGATGCTTCTGCCGCCATCGCCAGAGCATCATCCAATGCCGTGGCTGCCTGAATAAATACCTCTTTGCTACGTTCACCCTGAGTAGCCATGCCCTCATTAATACCATTACCAACTGCTTCAGTAACACTTTTGATATTTTCCATATCCAGCTGCCGTTTTGTCAGCGCTGTCAGGGTAATATCCTTGATTTGTTGATGAACATCAGTTCCCGACTTAACCGCTGCCCGGACTGCCTCTTTAACATCGTGTTGTTGGTCTTTTTCAGTCATCGTCGTTCTCCAGATCAATATAAAAAATGCGGATTCAACTCCGTAGTGTAATCCTGGTGCTTATGCGGCTTTTTGCAATGCCTCAGCAAAAAATACCGTATGAGGTGTTTTCAAAGTAGAGTGTTTTTAAGGGCGATGATCGAGTTTATTCATCACCGCCTCAACCTTGCTGAGGCTATCTTCTCAAAATGACTAACTTTGGTAAAGTATTGCCGTACAACCCATGGGTATTTACATTTAAACCGTATTCCCAGGAATGATGTGTCAACACTTTTCCAGACACAAAGTTAAGCGGATTTTAAGCGCATTTCGTAGACTACTGACGACAAATATACTCCGCGCGGCCAAAATATCGGTTTCCAGCGACTCTAAAATATTGTAAAAAAACCTAAATCAACTAACCCCAGCACGCAATAATGACTGAAAAACAATTGGACGAAATTTTTCCTGAAATGACATTGATTACGAACTCACGAGTACGAATAAAATGTTTGGTGGTTTACCTTAGAAAAAAGGTTATCAGAGTAAGGAAATTGCGGAGATCGCCAGAATTGACGAAGACACAGTGACCAATTACACGAAGAAGTATGACGAAAGCGGCTTACAGGGCTTATTGGAGGAAAATTATCACCAACCCAAAATCGGGTGCAGTCAGCACCCGACTATTGATCAAAGGTTAGATTTAACCTTTATTCTGTTTGAGGTTTGTCTCCAATTAATACACCAATAAATTAATAACACTTTTCTTGCCGATCTCGGGGTTGGTTGTCACCCAAAATTCTTTATTGCTAAATTGGGTGATTTGGTACGAAGCTAAATTAAATGTGGTATGCCGTTTCACCATGTTCGGAAATATCGAGACCTTCGCGTTCGGATTCTTCACTAACCCGAAGACCGATCATAATATCTACGAACTTGAAGGCGATAAATGATACTG
>NQJG01000015.1 GCA_002256465.1 Methylococcaceae bacterium NSP1-1
TTCCATAAACGTGACACGTTAGCCATAGCTGAGCAAGTTGATGGACGAACGTTACGGAAGGTTTAGCGTGGAGTGGACTGGCCTCCCCTTACTATCAGATTTCGTGACCGATGCGTTGATGCAGAACTGGCCAATGATGGACCAACGACCGAAGGCGGATCGGAATCTCTGAAATTGATAGTGCAGCGCATGTTGGGCTTGACGCAGCGAATTGAAGACTTTGAGCAGACCTATCGTGCGCATTCGCAGTTGGGGCTGCTCATCGCCACGCAACCGGGCCTTCGGGTTCCGCTCTCCGCCACCCCTTTGAAGCGTTGACCTGGGCGGTTACCGGACAACAAATCAGCGTAAAGTCAGCAATATCGTTGCGCCGAAACCTGATTCTGGTCACCGATTTGAAACACTCTGTCGGACTCAGTTGTTACCCCGATGCCAGTCAGATTTCAGGTCTGACTGCGCTGGATTTGCATCAGACAGGCTTTTCACAAACGAAGTCACAAACATTAATAACGTTAAGCCAGATGGTTCAGGAAAACCGCCTTCCCTTGGATTTGTGGATGATCAACACGCTACCCATCGATGAAATTCATTAAAGCTTTTACGTATACGCGGTATAGGACCGTGGACAACAAACTACGCATTACTTCTTTGTTTCGGTTGGCTGGATGGGTCGTTGCATGGAGACGCAGCAGTTCGACGAGGTTTGCAATTACTGCTTGGTTTTTCGGAAAAAGTCACCGAAGATCAGGCAAAGGAATGGCTTGCCGCTTTCTCACCTTGGTGTGCTTTGATTGCTATGCATCTTTGGGCACTTCAGTCGCATAACACCTAAATATATAACTAAAAAGCCGGTAGTAGTATGTCTGCAATCGACCCCTATGTATACAACCGGACGGTCAATTTAGTTTTCTTTTGCTTTTGTTTCGTATCTGATTTGACGCGATAGTACGAAACCGAATCTCATCGCTTGAACTCCAGCCTCCATGATCGGAGGTCGGGATGAGATTAAGAGACTGACTGATCGACTGGACGATAATGACGTGCGGTTAAACCACCAGACAGAGATTAGGTGTTTGGTTGATAAGATCGTTCTTCACCTCAAAATCCAGAAATTCATCATCTAATATCACACGCTGAAATAGATTGTTCGATTCAAATCGGGCAAATCTCAATCATTAATAGAAACGGACGGTGAGATGATTGATGATCCTGTATGAAACCGCAAATCAGCGAGCATTTTAATTTTTAAACCACAATATCATGTGGAACTCTTTTATTCAGCAAAGGCAAGCATATATGGGCCCCAAACAACACACATGATTAGTAAATGGACAACGTTCTGAGAAAATATACCGCCCTATAAGCAGTTTATGTCTTTAGCAGGATAACTTTGTCCGTAAGTAGGTGCGGTTTAAGGTCTTTGAATATTTGCGATGGAGCCCTTTAAAATAGCCAAGGTAATAGTTTCCAGGTCGTTCTAATGTAATCCCGGTACGCCTCCCCGAATTTTTTATTCAGCAGTTTTTCTTCTATAACGATACGAAACTTAAAGGCGAAAAAAGTTGGGACGGTTAATAGAAGCATCGCAATTATATCCCCCATGGCCAGTCCTGCGGCAGCAAGAGCGATTAATAAACCGGTATAGGCGGGATGGCGCACCCAGCGGTAGGGACCATCAACGATGAGCTCATGTTGACTCTGAATTAACACATTGGTTGTGAAAAAACGGCCGAGTCTGCTGACTGCAGAGTAACGAAGAAATAGCCCATTAGCAAACATCAATAGCGCGAATAACTGTCGAGGCAGATATTCAATCGGGATAGGCGCCCAACCGAGCGTTTTAAAAATCACCGCTAATACCAAACTGGTAACGACAGTTATCCACAATACCCATTGAGATATCTCTTCGCTATCCGAAGAGTTGCTGTAATCGATCTGATTTTTGCGCGCGAGCTTAATTTCCGCGCCTGTCCAAAGCAGGCATAGCAACAGCCATAAGATACGTACCGATGTCATTGTTTTCGTTCCGGAGTTTGTGTCTGGGATTTTAGGAGCATGTTACAATAGGTTTACCTTCGTTTACGCTATTATAATTTACCTGCCGGTTATGAAAGAGATCATTGAACTGAAAAATGTTTACAAGGATTATCTACAGGCCGGAAAAATGCAAACTGTCTTGCACGATATTACCCTGGACATTTTTCCAGGCGAATTCGTCGCCATCGTCGGCCCTTCCGGCAACGGCAAATCGACTTTGCTGAATCTATTAACCGGCATCGATCATCCCAGCCGGGGCGAAGTCATCGTCAACGGCGTGTGTCTTCAAAAGTTAAGCGGGGAAAAACTGACGGTTTGGCGGGGCGGCAATGTCGGTATTGTATTTCAGTTTTTTCAGCTGCTGCCGGCCTTGAGCCTGCTGCAAAACATTGTGTTGCCGATGGATTTTCATAACGCACTGCCGAAACGGCAACGTTGCGAACGCGCCTTGCATTTATTGGAGCTGGTTGGGCTTGCTGATGAGGCGCACCGACTGCCGAGCCAGGTTTCCGGCGGCCAGCAGCAGCGCGCCGCCATTGCCCGCGCTTTGGCAAACGACCCGGCGCTTATCGTCGCCGACGAGCCTACCGGAAATCTTGACAGTGCAACCGCCGAATCGGTATTTCAACTTTTTGCCCATCTGCGCGATCAGGGCAAGACGCTGGTGATGGTCACGCATAACGAGTCGCTCGCAGATGCTGCAACACGCAAGCTCGAAATCCGCTCCGGCCGCATTCATGCCGATGACTCGCTCCTTACTGCCAACCCCGTAGTGCCCCTTTGAATACGCTCTGGAACAAGATTTGGGCTGACCTTTGGCTATCTAAAACACGCACGTTGTTGGCCGTCGCCAGTATCGCAGCCGGAGTGTTTTGCGTCGGTACGCTATTCGGCATGATCGATTTGCAACTAGCCAAAATGGATACTGCACATCGTCAGTCACAACCCTCGCATATTAATTTGATACTTAGAAACGACGCAAACCTTACATTGCTGGAACGCATTAAAGCCATTAAGGGTGTTGCCGATGTCGATACCATGACGCAGTTAACGGTGCGTTTCAGGGTTCCTGGTCAGCCCGACTGGGATATGGGGACTTTAATCATAAGACCTGATTATTCCTCGCAAAAATTCGATATAACAACCCTGCAATCCGGCAGTTGGCCGTCGTCCGATCATATCGCTATCGAACGCTTGTCGGCCAAATTTACCGGTTTAAAGGCCGGCGATAAGGTCGAATTCGAAACAGCCGACGGCGTGAAATTAATGCCGATAGCAGGGACAGCTCGCCACCCGTTCGTCAAGCCGCCAAGCTTCGGCGGGCAAGTGCATTTTTTCGCCGATACTTCGACTGCTGCGCTGTTCGGTATACCCGCAAACACCTTCCGGCAACTGCTGGTGCAAACAACGCTGCCTTATAGCGCCGACAAAACGCGGATTATCGCTCACGAAATCCGTACCGTGCTGAACAATAACAATGTTGGCGTCAATGTTACCTTACTGCAAGATCCCGAAAAACATTGGGGACGGCCGTTTTTCGCTGGCATCAATGGCGTGCTGAAAATTATGGCGCTGGTCTCGCTCGCTCTTGCCTGCGTTCTTATTCTAAATACCTTGTCCGCACACATCACCCAGCAAACCGACCAGATTGGCGTGATGAAATCGCTAGGCGGGAGGACCCTGATCATCGCCAGACTCTATCTGACCGAAACACTGATCATGGCATTAGCCGCGATCACGCTGGCCGTTCCGTTGAGTGTTGTGGCCGCTCACGTCAGTTCCTGCAAGCTGCTGGAATTGTTCAACATCGACTGTGGCAATTTCAATGTCTCGCTGAGAGCCGTCTCCTACATGTTGCTAGGCGGCTTGCTCGCACCCTTGCTGGCGGCGTTGGGCCCGGTCCAGCGCGGTGCGTCGATGACGGTGCGGATCGCTATCGCCAGTTACGGTCTGGGTGCCGATTTCGGCAGCAACCGTTTCGATCTCTGGGTAGAACGCATCGGCGCCCAGTTTCTGCCGACGCTGTACGCGGCGGCTTTAGGTAACCTGTTCCGTCGCAAGGGACGACTGTTGTTGACGCAGAGCGTATTGATCATTGCCGGCGTCATGTTTATGGTATTGATGAGTCTGATAGCGTCGGTCAATTTGACGCTCGATAACGAAATGGCGCGCAGCCGCTATGCTGTGCGCCTAGGGTTCAGCAGCGATCAGTCAGAGCATCGCATTGTCGAGTTGTCGAAATCGGTAGGAGGTACGCAACAAGCGGAAGTCTGGCAAAGATTGCCGATGGATATGACTAAGGACGGCGCGGCGTTGAGCCAAAAAGGCAGCCTCGGCGCGCAATTGCTGTCCGTGCCTGCGGCGACGCAAATGTACTGGCCCTTAATTGAAAAAGGGCGCTGGCTGCAGGCCGCCGATGCCGGGCAGCGCGTGCTAGTGCTCAGCGCCGATACCGCCGAATTGAACGATGTCAAGGTCGGCGATACCGTGGGCATCCGTCTGGGCCCTGTAACTCATGAATGGCGGGTGATCGGCACCTACCGCTGGTTGGCAGGTTCAAGTTACGCCGTCGAGCCCGTTTATGCGCCTTTGGAAACGGTGCGAGACATCACCGGGCGCCGTGATACCGCCTCATTTGTCCTACTCAACGCGCCTAGTTCCAGCCTCGCTCAAGAAGCCGATTATGTCCGGGCGTTAAAACAAACCTTTCAGGATAACGGCATCAAGCTCGACGTCTACACGACACAGGCCAAACTGGAGCAGCGCCAGTTCGCGCGCAACCAGTTCAACCCGGTGATCGAAACCTTACTGGGCTTGGCCTCGATGATCACAGCCGTCGGCGGCATCGGTCTGTCCGGCGCGCTGGCCATCGGCGTGTTGCAGCGTATTCGCGAAATCGGCGTGCTCCGCGCCATTGGCGCACCTTCCAATGCAATCTTCCGGCTCTTCCTGTTGGAAGGCTTGCTGCACGGCCTCGTCGCCTGGTCGCTCAGCGTGCCGCTGGCCTATTTCGCCGCCGAACCGATCGCACGCGAACTGGGCAAGACCATGCTCGGCATTCAACTTGATTACATGTTCGATTTGTCGGCCATCGCTTACTGGTTGGGCATCGTTATCGTGCTGGCCTGGACAGCCTCCTACTGGCCGGCGCGCAAGGCGACGCGGCTGACGGTGCGGGAAAGTTTGGGGCATTAAGCGCTTAAAAAAATGATTTTGGGGATGTGTTCGATAGTTTAAGCCAGCCAACACGATAAAAAACCGAAATCTGTTATCGCCTGCTAATTCATGATGCCGTAAGATACATATTACCATAACTATCAATACCCTGCGCACCATATTGCATTCGGCAAGCGCTGCATTTTTTAAAGTATTGGAACATTTGGCTGCGGGGCAACTCTAATTGCCTCCGTCAATTTCCTTGCTTTTTGTGCCTTGAGTTTTAAAAAACAAAACTTTTCACCGTCTCGTATCCCCATGTGCGGCGTGAGCTCATCCTATTGTCTGGAAAAAAAGACATGTTTAATAAAATTTTCTTACCCTCTGGAGGGTTCCTACACATGATTACCCTGCGTTCCATTTGTTGGCTCTATGTGAAATACAATGGGTAATCAAATTTCAGCTTCCCACAAAGAAAGTAAATTATATTGATGAAATTATTGATATTGCGATACAGGTTAAGGAATACGCAAAGACAATTTGCGCACCGACTGATAGACCAGGTTCATGTGGGCGTGGTGCATGGCCACTCATCGCACCATCCCATGGGCATCGAGGTCTTTCGAGGCAAACTGATTTTGTAAGGCTGCGGCGACTTTCTGAACGACTAAGAGGGAATTCCAGTATATGAGGAATTCCGTGGTGATCTTTCTCTGATGTATTTTGTCACCCTGGACCTAGCGACAGGAAAGCTGGTCAGTTTGAAGATGACACCCATGCAAATCAAACGCTTCCGCTTGAATTATGCCCAGCATCATGATGTTCAATGGCTGCAACAGATATTGGACAGGGAAAGTCGGTTGTTCGGCTCTGGGATCGAACTAATCAATAAAGGTCGGCGTCTGGCCTTATCGGTCAACTAATAGCAAATAGCCCGGATCAAACACAGTGAAATCAAGAATAATCTGAGCCTCGTTTGTCCCGGATTGCTCGAAGCTTCATCTGGGCTACTTGATCTTGGGCCCAGCAACCGCATTGGATTCCGCATTAAAACAAAGATCCCTGCCCCAAATCCGCCAAAATCTTGTCGCGCACCAATTGACCCGACAAGGTCACCATTGGCATGCCGCCGCCGGGGTTGACGCTGCCGCCGACGAAATACAGGTTGCTTAATTCGCTGCTGCGCTGCTGGGCCTTGAAGCCGAGGTTTTTGTAGCGGTCGGCGACGACGCCGTAGATCGAACCCTGATTCGAATAGTAGCGGGCCTGAATGTCGTGCGGCGTCCAGTATTCTTCAGTGACGATGTGTTGGCGTAAGTCGGTGAGGCCCATGCGTTCCAACTTGACCAGTACGCGTTCGCGGAACGCGAGATAATCTTCCGGCGTGAACGGGTGGTCAGGGTCGAGATGCGGGATATGCGGCAATGCCTTGATGATTTCGCAGCCGGGAGGCGCTTGCGTGGGGTCTGTTTTACAAGGTGCGACCAGATAAATGGTCGGGTCTTCCGAGAGGCGGCGGCTGTGGAAAATGGCGTCAAAATGTTTGCGCGGATGGTCCGAATAAAGGAAATTGTGGTGCGCCAGTTGCGGATAGATGCGGTTAACGCCGAGGTGCAGCACCAGACCGGAACAGGTGGGTTCGAAGCGCTGCATTTTTTTCAATGCGGTTGCCGGGCTATTCAGCAACTGCTGCATGGCCGGAATGACTTCCATGTTGGAGACGACGATATCGGCAGGTAAAACTTCGCCGTCTTTTAAGCGGATGGCGCTGGCGCGTGAACTCTCACGTTGAATTTCCGCCACTTCCGCATTGAGACGGATACGAACGCCCAATTCCAAGGCCAGGCGTTCCATGGCCTTGGCCAGTCCGTACATGCCTCCTTTGACATACCACAGACCGTATTCAAACTGGATGTGTGGCAACTGATTCATCAGCGCCGGCGCATCGTAAGGCGAGGAACCAACGTACTTGATGAAATAATTGAGGATGTCGGCCAGCTTGGGATTGGAAATGTAGCGACGCACACCCTGGTCCATCGAGCGGAACACATCGAAGCTTAACAGGCTGCGCAGCGGGCCGTAAAAACGCAGCAGTTCCCAAAAACTATCCAAGCCTTTGGCAAAATAACCCGCTTCGGTTTCCGTGCAAAGCTTTTTCGAATAAGCCATGAAACGTGCAAATTCTTCGGCGGCCTCGGGGCCGAGCTTGTCGAGCTCGCGGCGCATGGCCTCGCTGTCAGGCGTTAAATCCACGACCGTGCCGTCTTCGAAGAAGTTGCGCCAATGCGGCTCCACCTTCTGAATGCCAACATAGTCCTGCATGTTCTTGCCGGCACGGGTGAACAACGCCTCAAATATATGCGGCATGGTCAGTATCGACGGCCCTAGATCGAAGGTAAAACCGTCTTTCGTCAGGATATTGAGCTTGCCGCCAACCTTGTCGTTTTTTTCAATCAGTTCCACATCGAAGCCTTCAGTAGCGAGTGCAATGGCTGCGGACAATCCGCCCAGGCCGGCACCGATCACCACGACGCGTTTGCTTTTATTCGTATCACTCATTTAATAATCCCGTTTCCAGGGCAGCATTAACCGGAAGTTTTGCCACCTTTGCGTTAAATCGAAGGCCGAATATTCACGGAAAGCCTGTAAAGCCAGCCAGTTGCGCCGGATGCGCTGGTACAGCGTACCGGCCCCATAGACGAAATCCATATAGCCTTTAAATTGTTCATAGCGCTGATCCGTGTAAGGAAACCAGTTCGGTTCCTTAGATAATTGACTGCGGCTGGTTAAGCCGGAAACCGGATAGGTGAACTGCCGCAAACCTTCGGCGCCGTGATAACGGCCGAAACCGCTTTTTTTGACGCCGCCGAACGGCAACCCAGGATGTCCGAC
Organism: Methylococcaceae bacterium NSP1-1; assembly: GCA_002256465.1. GTDB lineage: Bacteria > Pseudomonadota > Gammaproteobacteria > Methylococcales > Methylomonadaceae > Methylobacter_C. The sequence continues at coordinate 8,086 of NQJG01000015.1, forward strand.
ATTTTTGATGACATCGTTAATCACCCAATTGCCTGTCTGCAATTGTCGCGCGACTCTTTTCGCTTTGTCGAAGTCTTCGCTCCAGATACTCGCGTTCAATCCGTAATCGTTGTCATTGGCTAACTGCACCACATCTGCTTCGGTCTTAAACGGCATGACCGGTAACAGCGGCCCAAACGTTTCCTCGCGCATGATTCGCATGCCGTGATGTACATTCCAAATCACGACAGGCTTGACATAATTGCCCTGCCGCTCCAACGGGCCGGAAGCTTTCGCTCCCTGGGCCAGGGCGTCCTGATAATGCGCCTCGATGATGGCGAATTGCCGTGGCGAAGTCATAGCGCCCAGATCACCCTCGGGGCCGTGGCCGACTTTCAGTTGAGCGGTGCCTTCCACTAAGCTGTCGACAAAAGTTTCATAACAGTCTTGCTGCACAAACAGGCGCTCAACCGAAATACACACCTGCCCGCTGTTGCTAAACGCGCCGTATAACGCCGCGTCGCGGGCGCGCTCCAATTGGGCATCCGCGAACACCAGCATCGGGTCCTTGCCGCCCAGTTCGAGTATCACCGGAATAGGATGTAGGGCTGCACGTTGCATGACGGCTCGTCCGGTCGCGAGCCCGCCGGTAAAAAATACCAGATCTGGGCCCGCATCGATAAGCTGCTCGCCGCTGTGTCCATCGCCGACGAACCACTGTACTAGACCCGCAGGCAGCTTCAGTTTGCCGAAAAGATCAACAATCAGTTGCCCGACCGGCAGGCTTAATTCCGATGTTTTAAGGATAACTGCGTTGCCCGCAAACAGCGCGCTTAGCATCGGCGCCACGGAAAGCTGAAACGGGTAATTCCACGGTGAAATAACCGCGACGACGCCGTAAGGACGGCGCTCGATAACCGCAGTGGCTCCGGGAAAAGCGAACGGCGAAGTCGGGACTCCTTGGTCATTCAAGATGCGGCCGGCGTGCTTCTGGTAATAATGGATTAAATCAAGCACCGGATAAATTTCCCCTAACAAGGCTTCAGTGCGCACCTTGCCGGTTGTTTGCATGATGATTTCGACAATCGCATCCAGTTCGCGGAGCAGAATGGGGCCTAACTGCGCCAGTATTTTTGCCCGCGTTGCAATCTCATGGCTTGTCCATAATTCGGCTGCAGCGCGCGCCATTTTAATTTGACGCTCGATGGAAGCGGGAGTGCCGGTTTCGTAATCGCCCAGAACACGACCATCGATAGGTGAAACGGCTTGCAGCATAGTCATCGATTAAACCTCGGCTTTTTTTAGCCAGGTACTTTGCTTAATGTCTTTAAAGGTAATCCTGTGTTTTCGCGAAATTAGATTGGACGATATCCGCGCCGATTCGTAAATGGTCGGCAGACCGCTGCCGGGTGCCCCTTTATAGATATGCTCGTCGCTTTCCCAGGTTTCAGGAGTGATGATTTTTTCGCACTCAATATGTTCACGAATATCGGTCAGACCCAGGCGCGCGCCCAGCATATCCAAAACCTGTTCGCGCACTTTTTCGCAATGCGACGACCAATCGAGACCGCTGTCATTATTCGGCATCGGCACCAAAACATACAGTGTCGATTTGCCGGCCGGCGCCAGGGAGGCGTCCGAAACCGACGCGTTTTGCACATAAAAAGAAAAATCCTCGGACAGCTTCTTGTTGCTGAAAATATTGCTGATATTGGTATGGTAGTCTTTGGCAAAGACGATGGAATGATGGGGAATATCGTAAACCTTGTCCAAGCCGAGATAGAGCATGAAGGTCGAACAAGAATACTCACGCTTGGCTAGCTGCTCATGATCATATTTGCGCAATTGCCCGGGTTCGACGAGATGGGTCATGGCATGGGCAAAATCGGCATTCACAATAACCTCGTCACTGCGGACTTCCTCGCCGCTCACCAGTTTCACGCCTTTGACACTGTCGTTCTCGATGATCAGCGACTGGACCGGGCTGTCGGTATGCACGCTGCCTCCCGACTCTTTTATCACCTCTGCCATGGCTGCCGAAATACGGTTTAAGCCGCCGACGACATGATAGATACCGTAGTCATGTTCAAGATAAGGCAGCATGGTAAAGAGTGCGGGACAGTCCCAGGGCGACATGCCCAGGTATTTCGATTGAAAAGAGAAGGCCAGGCGCATTTTTTCCTGATTAAAATATTGGCCCAGATTGGAAAATACGCTTTTAGGCAAGGCCAGCCAAGGCAGCGCACGAATCAGATCCCATGATAAAAACGAGGAAAGCGACGAGTAATCGCGGGTAATGCAGGGATAAAGACGGTTGAACCGGTTTCTTTCATTGCTGATAAAACGATCGTAACCCTCCTCGCCCTCGGAAAACACGCGCTTTAATTCCGCATTCATTTTATCCCGGTCGGAAGACACCATTAATTCGCTATCCTCGTAAACCAGGCGATACATGGGGTCCAGACGCATAAATTCGAGATAATCTTCACTGCGTCGTCCGCACAGTTCGAACATTTCATCCAGGACGCCCTTCATCAGCAAAAAGGTCGGGCCAGTATCGAAGGTATAGCCGTCCATTCGAATGGCCCGATTGCGACCACCGACCACATGGTTTTTATCGAAAATGGAAACTTTGAAGCCGCGATGACTCAACAACATACCGGCGCATAATCCGCCCGGCCCTGCGCCAACGATGATAATGTGTTTTGAATTGGGCATGATAATTTGCTAATACCTTAAGTTGCCAAAACGTTTAATAACCCAACAATGTAACAGCAAAATAGTAAAAAAAACACGTATTGATGAAATAAAAATTATACCTTGATGGGGACCAAATTGATGAGAGGGTGATTTCAACTCATAAATGCAATGTAGTGACTCAACAAAAATGTTATCCAGTGCTCGACATCATTCATTCATACCGATCGTAATGTCGTTTTTTGGGATCAATACGCCTGCAAAGCAATCACTCGTTAACTGTGATCCCTGACCAGAATTAAAAATCTCCGGTCGGCCATAGGCTTTAATGACTTCTTCCAAGCAGTCCACGCAAAATCCAGCATCCATTGTATTGAACAGGCGGATGTCCATCACTGGCAGCTTCTGAATGACTGCTTTTCAAGGTTAACCAGCCGTTCATTGGAAACCTTTGCCTGTCTGTTCATGGCCGATTTGAGCCAATCAATTCTAGTAAACCACAGTGTAAGTGAAATTTTCAACTTATTTCTGAACATGCCAGATCAAGTACAGAGTTTTAAATCTAATCTACTTTGCTATAAGTTTGCAAATAATGGATGCTGAATAAATCATCCGGGTCGGTCCAGACTTTAACGGGGTGAAAACCGGCGCGCAAGGCGAGGCTATGAAATCCGGCTATGCTGTATTTGTGGGAGTTTTCAGTGTGTATGGTTTCCCCTGCGTTAAAGTGAATCAGCTCACCCGCGATCCTGATGACCTGTTTCCTGTCACTCACCAGATGCATTTCGATACGATCGAGTTCCCTGTTATAAA
>NQJG01000016.1 GCA_002256465.1 Methylococcaceae bacterium NSP1-1
TACCCGGAACATACCTTATATGATGCCCGTTATTCTGATAAAAATGCTATTAATGCCTTTGTTCGCAATCGTTCTGGTGAGTTATTTACCTATGGAAGGCAAGTATAAAGCAGCAGCCGTACTGGATATGGCGATGCCAAGCATGGTTCTGGGTGTAGTTTTTTGTGATCGCTATAGGCTTGATAGTGCGCTTTATGCCATGACAGTCACCGTCACAACAGCATTAAGTTTAATTACCCTGCCGTTTTGGCATGGCGTACTGATCAATGAGTTTTTAAAATGAATCCAACACTGGAAATCTTTTCTCAAGGCGAAGAAATTGTAACCGGACAAACAGTGGATACCAATGCCGCCTGGTTATCACAAAAAGCAGTTGCCTGCGGCTTTACCGTTACACGACATACCGCCGTAGGCGATAAACTGGATGATCTCATTGTTTTGCTACAGGACATATCTCAGCGAGCCGATTGTTGTATTTGTACCGGGGGTCTTGGACCTACCAGTGATGATTTGACCGCCGAAGCCGTAGCTTATGCCTTTAATATGCCACTAGAGTTTGATGAAATAGCTTTTGAACAAATCAGTCGTTTTTTTGCGCAAAGAAACAGAGCGATGCCCGAATCAAACCGCAAACAGGCTATGCTGCCTCAAGGAGCCGAACGCATAGATAATGAATGGGGAACTGCGCCGGGTTTTTCACTAACGTACGGTCGCTGCTGGTTTGCTTTTTTGCCCGGTGTGCCGTTGGAAATGAAGCATTTATTTCAGGATCGCGTCTTGCCCAAACTGTCTATCCGTTTTTTATTACAGCCCGGTCAATTAATTACTATAAAAACCTTAGGGTTAGGAGAATCCGCCATTCAGGAACGAATAAACTCAATTGAGATTCCAGCACAGGTGCAATTGGGCTTTCGTGCAGGTGCAGATGATGTGCAAACTAAGCTATTGTTTCCGTTTGATTATCCAGAAACGGCAATATCAACGTTAGTCGCCATGATTGCTAATCAATTAGGTGATTATGTATTTGCTATTGATGGGATGGGCGAAATAACGGGAGATCTGGCTTTTGAAATAGACAAGCTGATGACTATTGGAAATAGTCATACCTTAGCCGTGTTAGAAACTGCCAGTCAAGGTTTGCTGGCGGCCAAGTGTGTAGGATCGGAGTGGTTGATAAGTGCAATATATGAACAATCCACAGCCAGATTAGGACAAAATCTGATTGCAGAAGCTAATACGGAATATTTAATAACGACAGCGAAAGCAATTGCAGTTGATATACAAAAAACCAGCGGAGCCGATTTTGTTCTCGTTCAACTTTATGCGGGTAACAATAAAACATTGCATGACAAAGATAAGTCCATTGTTCTGTATAACATCCTCCTGACTGGAAATAACTTTTATCAAAGCATTCATTCAATAGCCGGCCCCATCAAACGCAAGCAAAATCAAGCGGCGCTGATGACACTGGATTTATTACGACGTTATTTGCAACATAAGGCGATGAATCATTGATGTTACGCAAAGAATTATAAAATTTTCAATTTAGAATAATTTTTATGCTATAAAAGGTTATTTTTCAACCAGTCTTTTAACTTGGGAAATAATGATTTTGCCGTTTGCTTATTCACCCCTGGTATTGGCTCATCCGTATAGGCACTGTCTTCACCCACTGGATCGGCCTCTATTATCACACTCTTTGACTGCTCAGGCACATAGGACGAATGATAGCCACGACTAATACGAATTGCCTCTTCCTGCATTGCAGCAATTTGACTTGAGGTAAGTTGCCTCACCACGAGATCACGGGCGGAAGCAGCACTTTCTACTCCTTGAGCTGCAGCCAGATTAAACCATAAATAGGCACGCTCAATGTTACCATTAATGGCGATGCCGGAATGATACATCTCCCCAAGAGTAGCCTGTGCTTCTGCATGGCCTTGCTGGGCGGATTTTTCGAGCCAGTAAAAAGCCGTTTTGTAATCCTGAACCACCCCCTTTCCTTCGAGCAGAGCCAAGCCATACCGGTATTGTGCTTCAACCTGATTATGGCGGGCAGCTTTTTCAAACCATTGAACCGCTATCCTATCGTTCTTGACACCCCGGGCAAACGATGTATTACGCAATCCCATTTGCAACTCGGCTTCGGGATCGCCTTTCTCTGCGAGAATCTCAATTTGATCGTTGGAAACGGTTTCAACAGGACCGGCAATATCCGTTCCCTGGTTGAAGTTCATCCACAAAGCCCCCAAAATGGGTATCAATAAAAGTATATTCAACAACCCATCTTTTATTTTCTTCGATGATCTTCTGATTTTCCGATCGCCACATCGAGGACAAGAGCGTGTCGCAATAAAAAGCTCATCCAAGTTTTTATTGTTTTCCTTGCTTTGATCTGAATTTTGCATATAACGCTCCACTTCCTGCAAGATAAAACTAATGGATAACCACAATATGGCAAAGGCATGAGTCTTTTCTTATACGTCAGCCAAACTTCTAACTCATTTGCTATTTGCAATTTTACATCTTAGCCAGCACGGCCGCCACAGTCGCCCCCATCGCGGCAGGTGTGGGACAGATAATAACACCCAACTCCTTCAGTATTGCGACTTTTTCTGCCGCACTTTCACCTGCAGATGAAATAATCGCACCGGCATGACCCATGCGGCGACCTTCGGGCGCGGTTAATCCTGCAATATAAGCAACTACCGGTTTACTCATATGTTCTTTGGCAAAAAGTCCCGCCTCAACCTCTTGGGGGCCGCCGATTTCACCAATCATGACGACGACTTTTGTTTCTGGGTCGTGCTCAAATTTCTCCAGAATATCCCGATGTGAACTTCCGTTTATGGGGTCGCCACCAATACCCACTGATGAAGAAATGCCAATACCCAGGCGTTTCATTTGATCGGCAGCTTCATAGCCTAAAGTACCTGAACGGCCCACAATACCGACATTACCCGGTATGTAAATGTGGCCCGGCATAATACCCAGCATGGCGCGCCCAGGGCTGATTGTACCCGCACAGTTAGGACCAGTGAGTACCATGCGTTCATCTTTTGGGAAACGACGCAGGAAGTTCTTCACTGTCATCATATCCTGGGTAGGAATACCGTCGGTAATCGCCACGCAATATTTGATGCCGGCATCGGCTGCTTCCATAATCGAATCAGCGGCAAAAGCCGGCGGCACAAAAATAATGCTGGCTTCAGCTCCAGCCTGCTGTACGGCTTCTTTGACAGTATTAAAGACTGGCAAACCAAGATGGGTTTGCCCGCCTTTTCCTGGCGTGATGCCGCCAACTACTTTTGAGCCATAGTTAATCATGTCCTGTGCGTGAAACGTACCGATTTTTCCGGTAAAGCCCTGAACAATAATGCGTGTTGTTTCGTCAATAAAAATAGCCACTTAAATCTCCTGAGCTGCTTCTTTTGCAACCACTTCATTACGTGCTTGCACCGCTTTTTCAGCCGCGTCGGCCAAGGTTTCCGCCGTAATGATAGGCAAACCACTTTCTGCGATAATGCGCCGACCCTCTTCTACATTAGTACCGGACAAACGCACGATTAACGGCACTTTCATGTCAATTTTTCTAACCGCTTGGACCACACCTTCAGCAATCCAGTCACAACGATTGATACCCGCAAAAATATTTACCAACATAGCTTTAACGCCCTTGTCAGCCAAGACTAACCGGAAGGCTTTTTCAGTGCGCTCAGCTGAAGCGCCCCCCCCCACATCCAGGAAATTGGCGGGCTCACCCCCAGCCAATTTAATCATGTCCATAGTAGCCATGGCTAACCCTGCGCCGTTAATCATGCAGCCAATGTCGCCGTCTAATCCAACATAGCTTAAACCACGATCTGCAGCTGCCATTTCGCGGGGATCTTCCTGGGTTTTATCGCGCAATTCAGAAATTTTTTGTTGCCGGAATAGTGCATTGTCATCAAAGCCCATTTTTGCGTCCAGCGCGACTAATTCACCACTTTTTGTGACAACCAAGGGGTTGATTTCCAACATGCTGACATCAAGAGCACGCAAAGCACTATAACAGCCTTTGATTGTTTTAACGGCATGACTCAATATTTCAGCACCTAAACCTAAGGCAAACGCCATTTCACGCGCTTGATAGTCTTGCAAACCGACTGCAGGTTCAATATAAATTTTAGTGATGGCATCCGGATTATTAACCGCCAATTCTTCGATTTCCATACCGCCTTGCGCAGAGCCCACCATCACAATCCGCTCCGAACTACGATCAACCAAAAAACAGAAATATAACTCCTTGGCAATTTCCGTACCCGCCTCGATATACAGCCTTGAACACACCTTACCCGTAGGACCGGTTTGATGGGTTACCAATCTTTTACCCAATAAATAATCAGCCGCCGCTTCAACTTCATCATGGGTTTTACAGATTTTAATACCACCTGCCTTGCCACGCGCCCCCGAATGAATCTGCGCTTTTACCGCCCAAACATGGCCACCGATTTCTCTGGCGCGTTGCACGGCATCTTCCGGACTATACGCCAATCCGCCTTCAGCGATTTTAACCCCATAACCGCTTAAAATGTCTTTCGCTTGATACTCATGAATATCCACAGCATCTCCCTTGTTGGTTTTTTTAGGTGAAAGGTGTAAGGCACAAGGCAATGTTTTTTTCCGCCTTTAGCCTTGCTACCTATTGAGTTTTTGCAGCAATCGCCTCAGCCGCCCTTACCACGTTATTGGCCATTTTTTCCGAGGCGGCGTCGATTAAACGGCCATCTAATGCAGCGGCGCCCTTACCGAGAGCGGCAGCTTCTTGTAAAGCCACCAATATGCGCTTGGCTTTTTCAACCTCACTTGCTGGTGGGGTAAAAATTTCGTTGGCTAATTCCACTTGTGAAGGATGAATCGCCCATTTACCTTCGCAGCCTAACGCTGCTGCGCGTTTTGCTGCCAGCTTGTAGCCTTCAGGGTCTTTAAAATCACCAAAAGGGCCATCGATAGGACGCAAGCCAAAAGCACGACAAGCAACCGTCATGCGACTAATGGCCGAGTGCCATTGGTCGCCTGGATAATCAGGGTTCAAACCGCCAATATTAGTTGTTCGCGCACGATTACTTGCTGCATAATCAGCCACACCAAAATGCAAGGCTTCAAGACGACCTGATGCGCCACACCGAGCAATATCTTCTACATTGGCCATGCCCAATGCTGTTTCGATTAAGGCTTCAATCCCTATTTTATTTTTCAGTCCTTGCTGCATTTCCAATTGATTAAGCATCGCTTCAACCATATATACATCGGCATAAACACCCACTTTAGGAATCAAAATTGTGTCCAGTTTCGCGCCGCACTGCTCAACCAGATCAACAACATCACGAACCATATATTGGGTATCCAGGCCATTGATGCGTACAGAAACGGTAACGCCGTGCCCTTTCCAGTCCATGTCGTTAATGGCTTCAATGATGTTTTTCCGGGCACGTAATTTGTCATCGGGAGCCACAGCATCTTCAAGATCCAGAAAAATGAAATCCGCACCACTTTTCATCGCCTTTTCAAACATATCCGGGTTTGATCCCGGAACCGCTAACTCACAACGTTGAACGCGTTGAACTGACGCTGTATATAAAGTGTGACTCATTTGTACATTCCTAATGTCATTAGTATAAAGTATCGATGTTTGTTCCTTAATTTAACGTCAGTAAGACCTAACCAGGAAATAAATAAATCGCCCATTCTACTTTTAGCACAACTAAAGTCAATTTTTAACGCGCGCTATCTGTTTAAAGCTGCAATCAAATCTTGCCGATTGCTAGTAGCTATGTCATGATTATCAGTTTTTTGGGCATTGGCTTTTCAATCCCCAAGTCCTGATTAATCAATCATTCAACTACCTATCAAAGAGGCAATACCATGGCTGGTCGTAACCACCTATATATTCCAGGACCTACCAACGTTCCTAATGAAATACTGAATGCGATGCATATCCCTATGGAAGACCATCGTTCTCCTGTTTTTCCCAAGTTGCTAACGCCTCTGCTGCAAGACCTGAAGAAAATCTTCAAAACAGAAAAAGGACAAGCTTTTGTATTTCCTGCGACCGGAACTGCGGGATGGGAAATCGCATTAACTAACACTTTAAATCCGGGCGATAAAGTATTGATCTATCGGTTTGGTCAATTCAGTCATTTATGGGCTGAAATGGGCAAACGCTTGGGCTTCGATGTTGAAATTCATCAGGAAACCTGGGGCAAAGGCATACCACTCGACAAACTGGAAGCGCGCTTAAAAGAAGATACCGGGCACGAAATCAAGGCCGTTTTAGCCACTCATAATGAAACCGCTACCGGAGTTACCAGTGATATAGGCGGGGTTCGTAAGGCCATGAATGCAGCCAACCATCCTGCCCTGTTATTCGTTGACGGTGTCAGCTCTATTGCCAGCCTGGATTTTCGCATGGACGAATGGGGCGTTGACGGCGCCATCAGCGGCTCTCAAAAAGGTTTTATGTTGCCGGCTGGTGGTGCATTTTTGGCATTCAGCCAAAAAGCTTTAAAAGCCACTGAAACATCGACTTACCCACGTTGTTTTCTGGATTTAAGAGACCAGATGAACGCTAACAAAGATGGCTACACGCCTTATACACCGGCTTTGCCTATCCTTTATGGTTTGCGTAAAGCTTTGGATATGTTGCTCGAAGAAGGCATGGAAAATGTATACGCGCGTCACTTCCGCCTTGCCGAAGGCACGCGTAAAGCAGTTGCTGCCTGGGGTTTAAAATTATGTGCTTACCCAGGCTTTGAATCCAACACAGTGACTGCGATTATTGTCCCGGAAGACAAGGATGCACGCACTGTCATCAGCACTGCTTTTAGTAAATATAATATTTCTTTAGGTGCCGGTCTTTCTGAGCTCGCAGGCAAAGCCTTCCGTATCGGTCACGTAGGTGACATGAATGATGTATCCATGTTGGGCGCCATCGCGGGTGTTGAGATGGCATTACTGGACTGCGGATTTGATATTAAACCGGGTAGCGGCGTTGCAGCGGCTATTGAATACTATCGTTCGACAGCCAAATAAATTATCTAAAGTGGCGTAGCTTAACCCGACGCACCAGAAACTTGCCGGGTTACACTACGCTCCCACCCCAAAAACACCTTGCGCCTAAATCCATAACAACACCTATGGAGAATATTCAATGAGCAAACCTAAAGTCATAGTCACTCGTAAATGGCCGATTGAAGTCGAAGCACAGTTAAAATCACTTTACGACGTACAACTGAACGAAAGTGACACTCCTATGACGGCAGACGAACTTAAACACGCTTTGCTAACAGCGGATGCCCTATTACCCACAGTTACCGATTTGATTACTGCTGACATACTCAATATTGAAGGCAAACGCACTAAAATTATCGGCAATTTTGGCGTCGGTTATAACAATATCGACATCAATGCTGCCAAGTCACAAGGTCTGGTTGTTACCAACACGCCGCATGTGTTAACGGACTGCACAGCCGATATTGCCATGTTACTGCTGTTAATGTCGGCACGACGAGCCTCTGAAGGTGAACGTCTTTTACGTAACCGGCAATGGACGGGGTGGCGACCAACGCATATGCTAGGACAGAAAGTGACCGGTAAAACCTTGGGCTTAATTGGTTTTGGACGCATCGCCCAAGCGATGGCAAAAAAAGCCCATTATGGCTTCGGCATGAAAATCCTGTTTTACGCGCCTTCACAACCCGCACAAAGCATCATTGACGATTTACAAGCCACTCGTTGTGAAACCGTTGAAGAATTACTGATTGAAGCCAATTTTGTCTCTTTACATTGTCCAGGTGGCGATGCAACCCGACATTTAATCAACGAACAACGACTGAAACTGATGCGCCCCTCCGCCCATTTAATCAATACCGCGCGTGGCGATGTTGTTGACAGCAAGGCCCTGATTAAAGCGTTAAAAGAAGGCTGGATTGCCGGCGCGGGCCTGGATGTTTTCGAAGGCGAGCCGAATATAGACCCCGACTTTTTGGAACTGGATAACGTTACACTCTTACCTCATTTGGGTAGTGCAACCGAAGAAACTCGTATCGCAATGGGTAATCGCGTATTGGAAAATATCGCGGCATTTTTTGCGGGTGAAGAGCCGGGCGATAGAGTTGCTTGATTATCATTGGGTTGAGTTGCCATTTGTTTGGCAATCCAACCTTTTCTCCCGCTAAAAATAATTAACCAAGCCGCACATGTTTCCCATACTAAATTAAATAAAACCGCGCAATACATCCTTCAAAACAAATGCTTAACCGCATCTCTCTCCTCTTTTAACTCTGCTTCTGTAAGTTTCATCCTTTGCTTGCTAAATTCATTGATAGCCAGACCCTTTACGATACTCGCCTTACCGTCAACAACTGTTACCGGAAATGAATAAATAAGGTCTTTGGCAATACCATAGCTTCCGTCAGAGAGCATTCCCATACTTACCCAATCACCTTCTTCGGTACCTAATACCCAATCTCTCATTTGATCAATAGCTGCATTAGCCGCTGATGCCGCGCTTGACTGGCCTCTGGCTTTAATAACAACCGCGCCGCGTTGCTGAACGGTAGGAATAAATTCATCGACAAACCAGTTTTGACCAACCAGCGATATGGCATCTTGACCCTTTACCTTGGCATGATGTAAATCAGGATACTGCGTGTTCGAATGATTACCCCAGATAATCATATTTTTGATATCTGTAGTCAGGACACCACACTTTTCCGCCAACTGGCTTATCGCTCGATTGTGATCCAATCGGGTCATTGCAGAAAAATTCTCCGGCCTTAAATCGGGGGCATTTTTCAAAGCAATCAAGGCATTGGTATTAGCGGGATTACCTGTTACCAACACTTTTACATCTCTGCTGGCCACTGCGTTTAATGCCTTGCCTTGTACCGAAAAAATCTCCGCATTAGCTTCCAATAAATCTTTGCGTTCCATACCCGGCCCTCGTGGACGCGCTCCCACCAGGAAAGCATAATCAACATTCCTGAATGCCACCATGGGATCATCGGTTATTTCAATCCTGTGCAACAAAGGGCTAGCACAATCATTTAACTCCATCACGACACCCTGCAAGGCATTCATAGCCGGCGTGATTTCCAGCAAATGCAAGACTATGGGCTGGTCAGGGCCTAGCAATGAACCCGCGGCCAAACGAAAAAGCAAAGAATAGCTAATTTGCCCAGCGGCACCGGTAACCGCTATATGAACGGGTGTTTTCATTTGTTTTCCTTTTATTTTTATCATTTATCACAGAGCTTATTTTGATAAAGCCTCATTAATAATCGGCAATCATGATTCCCGACAACATGTGTAACATCCGATCAGCACCTCTCTTCACAGATTTAGTTTTACAAGTGAACGAATAGCTGACAATCGACACAATCGTATCATTCCTGCCGCAGTAAAAAC
>NQJG01000148.1 GCA_002256465.1 Methylococcaceae bacterium NSP1-1
GAATACTGGTAAAACCTGCTTCATTACTTTCCACCGCATACATCAGTGATCCAGATACAATCACCAACGTTAATACCGCATAAAGAAAAACCAGAATTTTTCGAGAGCTGTTAGCTAATGACGTCATTAACATTTGAGCTTCCTGCATGTATTCTGCCAATTTGAGAATACGAAAAATTCTTAATAACCTCAAAATTCGGATAACCAGCATATACTGGGCGCCTGGAATCAGAAGAATCAAGTAAGTGGGCAAAATCGACAGCAAATCCACCAAGCCGAAGAAACTCTTGAAATAGAGCCACGGGCGCCGGACGCTGATTAAACGCAGACCGTATTCAAGAGTGAATAATGAGGTGAATGTCCATTCAAGCCATGGGTGTTTCAGAGCCAAAAATAATGGTATTCAAAGATTCCCTCCAACCCGAGAGTGCATCACCATCATTATAAGAAGTCTTTATTTTTGGGGTATTGTTTGGTCTCATCATTTTTATACATTTCATTTTTAATATTCTACGGCACATAACCCGGAAAGCTAAATCCGTTGCGTTTTTCTCAAATGTACCTGTCGAATACCATGCGCCCATGTTTGTATTAGCGTCACTTTAACGTATATTATAGAGTTGTTTCAATTGCCGGAATTATTTGATGGATACCATTAGCATCCGCGGTGCCAGAACGCATAACCTGAAAAATATTGATATTGATCTGCCCAGAGATAAACTTATTGTTATCACCGGGCTTTCGGGTTCGGGTAAATCATCACTCGCTTTTGACACCATTTATGCCGAAGGTCAGCGTCGTTATGTGGAATCACTTTCTGCCTATGCCCGGCAGTTTTTATCCATTATGGAAAAGCCAGATGTCGACCACATAGAAGGCTTGTCCCCCGCTATATCTATTGAACAAAAATCCACCTCGCACAATCCACGTTCAACGGTCGGTACAATCACCGAAATCTATGATTATCTAAGACTGTTATATGCGCGTGCAGGGACTCCGCGTTGCCCTGAACACCATACGTCACTGGAAGCGCAAACTGTGAGTCAGATGGTTGATCACATTCTTGCGCAGCCGCAAGATCAACGCTGGATGTTGCTGGCCCCTGTAATTAATGACCGTAAGGGCGAGCACAGTCAGTTACTGGATGATTTACGCGCCCAGGGGTTCATACGTGCCCGTATTGATGGCACTGTTTATGATCTGGATGAAGCCCCTGCTTTAGACTTAAAAAAGAAACATACCATAGAAGTTGTTGTCGACCGTTTTAAAATTCGTGATGACATTGCCTTAAGATTATCTGAATCATTCGAGACCGCACTGCGCATTGCCGATGGTATTGCTATTGCCGCTTGTATTGATGATGCAACAGAATTGCTCTTTTCCGAGCGTTATGCCTGCCCTCATTGTGGTTATAGCTTGACCGAACTGGAGCCGCGCATATTCTCGTTCAATAATCCCAAGGGCGCTTGTAGCAGTTGTGACGGTTTGGGCGTAAGACAGCATTTTGATGCCGAACTTATTGTTCATAATCCCGATATCAGTCTTGCTGGAGGCGCTATTCGTGGATGGGATCGGCGTAATGCCTACTATTATCAAATGATCTGTTCATTAGCCCAGCATTACGGTTTTGATCCCGAAGTACCCTTTTCGCAATTGTCCAAAGAAGCTCAAGAGGTTGTGCTCTATGGTAGCGGAAATACCGCCATTGAGTTTAAATTCATGACCGGCACGGGTTCAGTGAAAAAAAAGAAACATCGTTTTGAAGGTATTATTGCCAATATGGAGAGGCGTTACCATGAGACCGATTCGCAAATGGTACGCGAAGAACTGGCCAAATATCTGTCTCATAGGCCCTGTAATGTTTGCGATGGCGCAAGGCTTAATATCGCCGCCCGCAATGTCTTTATTGAAGAAATACCGATACATCAGGTTACTCGTTTACCTATCCGCAAATCTTTGGCTTTCTTCCGTCAGCTATGTCTGCCAGGTCAGCGCGGCGAAATTTCGTTAAAAATTATCAAGGAAATCCAGGAACGGCTGGAATTTCTGGTTAATGTAGGGTTGGATTATTTAACGCTGGATCGCAGTGCAGACACATTATCAGGCGGCGAAGCACAACGCATACGCCTCGCCAGTCAAATCGGCGCCGGTTTGGTGGGTGTCATGTATGTGCTTGACGAGCCGTCCATCGGTTTGCATCAGCGGGACAACCAGCGTTTGCTCAATACCCTGTTTCATTTGCGCGATTTGGGCAATACCGTTATCGTTGTCGAGCATGATGAAGATGCTATCCGCTCGGCCCAGCATATTGTTGATATTGGTCCGGGCGCAGGAGTTCATGGTGGAAACATCATTGCCCAAGGTACGCTGGATGACATTCTAAATAGCGAAGACTCATTAACGGGTCAATATTTGTCAGGTAAAGTTGGTATTGCTATTCCTGAGTCATTGACACCGGTCGATAAGGACAAGCAAATCACCATCCGCAATGCCCATGGAAATAATCTGAAGAATGTTGATATTTCCTTCCCTGTGGGTTTGTTGACCTGTGTAACCGGTGTATCGGGTTCAGGTAAATCAACTTTGGTGAACGACACTTTATATTGCCATGCGGCACGTTTAATCAACCGTGCCGGTGTTATTCCCGCCCCCTGCGATGCCGTTGAAGGACTGGAGCATTTTGATAAAGTCGTCGATATCGACCAAAGCCCGATAGGCCGGACACCACGTTCCAATCCAGCAACTTACACAGGTTTATTCACGCCGATACGCGAGCTGTTTTCAGCTACCCCTGAAGCGCGCTCCAGAGGTTATACACCTGGACGATTCAGCTTTAATGTTAAAGGGGGGCGCTGCGAAGCTTGTAAAGGCGATGGCGTTATTAAAGTCGAAATGCACTTCTTACCAGATATTTTCGTTCACTGTGATGCTTGTAACGGCAAACGCTATAACCGCGAAACCCTGGAAATCCGTTATAAAGGCAAAACTATTAATCAAGTGCTGGATATGACCGTAGAAGATGCATCTGAATTCTTCAGCGCAGTACCGACTTTAGCCAGAAAATTACATACCTTAATCGAGGTAGGATTGAGTTATATTACCTTGGGACAAAATGCTACAACCCTTTCCGGCGGCGAAGCACAACGAGTAAAACTCGCCAAAGAACTCTCCAAACGCGATACCGGCAAAACCTTATATATTTTGGACGAGCCCACTACAGGCCTGCATTTTCATGATATAAAACAACTGCTGGGTGTTTTACATACCCTGCGCAATCACGGCAATACCGTTATTGTTATAGAACATAATCTGGATGTAATTAAAACAGCCGACTGGCTGATTGATATGGGACCTGAAGGCGGTGACGGTGGCGGTACGTTGGTTGCCGAAGGGTCACCGAAGCAGGTTTCTGAAAATGACGCTTCATATACGGGAATGTATTTAAAGCGTTTTTTTGAATAATGTAAATGACGAGAATATTTCTCTTCACCTATGCTCAAAACGCCCTGTCAGCTAATAAAGATTGTTATAATGAATAAGTTATATAAACCGGGCCTTGTCGTTAAAAGGCCCAGTTTATTCTATTGACATTTTAGGTGCAAAGGAGCAGACGGTTTTGACAAAAATGCAGGATATTACGAGTCCGATGACCTCATCGGAGAAACGTGCAACGTGGTCTTTAGCAAGTATTTATGCCTTACGTATGCTCGGTTTGTTTCTGATTCTACCGGTATTGTCATTATTTGCCGAACAACTTGATGGGTCAACACCTTCATTAATCGGAATGGCTATCGGAATTTATGGTATAAGTCAGGCAATCTTGC
>NQJG01000149.1 GCA_002256465.1 Methylococcaceae bacterium NSP1-1
ATCCGGATTAATGTCCGGCAAAATCCCATGCCCCAGGTTGAACACATGCCCGGAACCTGTGCCGTATTTGTGCAAAATGGATTTGACTTTTTCGGTGATGATTTCCGGTTGGGCATATAAAGCAACAGGATCCATATTACCCTGCAAAGCGACTTGGTCGCCGACTCTGGCGCGCGCCTTTTGTATATCTGTTTGCCAATCCAGACCTAGCGCATCATAACCCGCATCGGTCATGGCTTCCAGCCAAAGTCCTCCGCCTTTGGTAAACAAAATGGTTGGAACTTTCTGCCCTGCCACATCGGTTTTCAGTAATGCTCTGACTTGCTTGGCGTAATATAGCGAAAATTCAACATAATCTTCTGACGTTAACATGCCGCCCCAGGTATCAAATAACATGACGGCCTGAGCACCTGCCTCAATCTGGGCATTCAAATAAGCTGCTACCGATAATGCCAGTTTATCCAGCATGACATGTAATAATTTGGGCTGTTCATACATTAAGCCTTTAACTTTCTGAAAACTTTTGCTGCTGCCACCCTCAACCATATAAGTAGCCAAGGTCCAGGGGCTTCCTGAAAATCCAATTAACGGTACACTGCCTTGCAAGGTTTTTCTGATTAACCGAACCGCATCAACCACATAACGCAAATCAATATCGGGGTCTGGAATCGGCAGTTTATTGATATCGGCAGCCGTTTTCACCGGATATTTAAATTTGGGGCCCTCGCCCTCGGTAAAAAAAAGACCCAGGCCCATTGCATCAGGAATGGTCAATATATCTGAAAACAGGATAGCAGCATCAAAATCAAATCGCCGTAAAGGCTGCATGGTCACTTCACAAGCTAGTTCCGGATTAGTGCAGAGATTTAAAAAACTACCGGCCTGTTCCCTGACTTTTCTGTATTCTGGTAAATATCTTCCAGCCTGGCGCATCATCCACACGGGTGTCCGATCAACAGGTTGCTTTAAAAGGGCTCTGATAAAAGTATCGTTTTTTAATGCTGTCATTATGTTTGGTTATGAAGGTTTAAAAAGCTACTTTCCAAGCCGACCGGTTTTTGAGCATCCGTAGCAGGCGCTGGTATGGGTTTAATGTTATATTCTGAGGCACTATACCATTGAATGATTAGTGCTAAAGCGATCAATCCGGCAACGGCAGCAACAAGAATCCATAGTGACTTATCGCTTTGTTTAGTGCCATTAACCCCGGGTAATTCTGCGATAATTAGCCCTGGAATACCCTCTGTTTTCCGGTAAACAGTCTCTATCATGTCATCACTGATTTCATCAAAGGTTATTTTCGAACGGGATTTTATAGCTGAATATTGTAAAAATTCGCCGCATTGTTTTTCTGATAAAGGCGGGACTTCAATTAAGTGACAATGATCAATTGCATTATCTGAGCTGTTTTTTTCATACAATTCATCATGTGTTAAAACAAAAATCACCCGCAAATCAATCATTAAAACAACTTTCCTGTGTTGTCTTTCAACCAGCTGAAAAACGTCGGTTAAAGTTTGAACCTGTTGGTTAGGGAAATTCTGCTTGATGGCTTGGGCTGTCTGATTTTGAATCTTTTCGAAACTTAAATCTTTATTGCCTTGCAAAAGGCAATAAAGCCATGATTCAACTTTGCGTTCCTGTAAAACCTTTAGCAAAGTTGATTTACCGATACCTTGAGGGCCGCAAACAACGAGAGCATGCCTTGAGTTAGAAATCAGGTGAATTAATAATTCCAGCTTCCGGGCTCGTTCCTGTGTTATCAAAGAATGAACGGTCCTGCTATTCTGATCAATTAATGGTTTTTTCACATGATACATAAAGGTATCATTTTCTACCATAGGTTTTAAGCGTCTGTATTAATAGTATTTTGTCAACATCTATTGGTAATGTAGCTACACCGATTTTTGTTAACAGAATCAGCCTGATTTGGCCGTCCACATTCTTCTTGTCAACTGCCATTAATTCTAAAAATCGATCTGAATCAATTTGTTCTGGTGGATATGTAGGAAGGTTACATTTTTTGAATAGCCCGATAATTCTTTCCACATCGGCATCATTTAACCAGCCTTTTCTTCTTGAAAGATCCGCAGCCTGGCATATCCCTATAGCGACTGCCTCACCATGAAGATAAGTGCCGTAACCAGCACCCGTTTCAATCGCATGACCAAAAGTATGGCCTAAATTTAAGGTCGCCCTGACGCCGGTTTCGGTTTCATCTTCAGCCACAATCTCGGCTTTATTAAAACATGAGCGCTCAATAGCATAAGCCAAGGCCTGTTTGTCTCTGGCCAATAATGCGTCGATATTATTTTCCAGCCATTCAAAGAATTCGGCATCCCTGATCAGGCCATATTTAACAACTTCGGCCAAACCTGCGGATAACTGCCGATCATCCAGTGTATCTAATACATCGGCATCGGCGATAACACATTGAGGCTGATAAAAAGCACCGATCATGTTTTTACCTAAAGGATGGTTAACGCCGGTTTTGCCTCCCACCGAAGAATCAACTTGCGCCAACAGGGTTGTGGGTATTTGCAGAAAAGCAATACCCCGTTGGTAACAGGCCGCTGCAAAGCCGCCCATATCGCCAATAACGCCACCGCCCAACGCGATCAATGTCGCATTACGGCTAAATTTGCTAGCCAGCAATTTATCAAAAATGTGCGTAACATACTCTAAAGTCTTGAATTGCTCACCATCAGGCAATATCACTGTTTCAACATCAAACTTAAGCAAATTTTTTAATATTGTATCCAAATATAAAGGTGCAATGGTTTCATTGGTTACGACAACGACCTGCCTGGCCTTGATATGTTGCGTGTATAGCTCGGATTGTTTTAATAAATCAGAGCCTATGTAAATCGGGTAACTGCGGTTACCTAACTCTACCAGTAATTTTTTCATCTGCGTTAACGATTAGCGGATCTATATTCTTCCAGGATATGGCTAACAACGGCTTTGCTTTGCATAATACCGGTATCAATTATGTAGTCAGCACATGACAAATAAAGATGCTCACGCTGTGCAAACAAGCTTTCTATACGCTCTCTGGGATTCTCTGTTTTCAACAAAGGCCGCTGCGTATCTCTACGTGTCCGTTCCAATATCCTTTCAACTGAACATTGCAAATAAACAATAAAACCATTTTCTTTTAATAATCGCCGATTTTCTTCCCGTAAAATCGCACCGCCACCTGTTGCCAGAACTATGCCTTCCAGTTTCGTCAATTGCTGAATCATTTTCTGTTCGCGGTCCCTGAATCCTTCTTCCCCTTCAAATTCAAAAATGGTTGGAATATCTACTCCAGTACTTTCTTCAATTGCCTTGTCGCTGTCATAAAAAGGCACAGACAGCGATTTTGCCAACTGCCGGCCTATCGTGGTTTTCCCTGCCCCCATGAGGCCAACTAAATATATATTTTCTGATTTCGTCATCAAAATACCGTGCCTCCCCTATATTTAGGGGATTATTAAAATTTAACAGTCCTATGCGGGACTATCGTTTCATATAATCTCTTCCGTTAATGGGAAAATCAATCCACTGAGCACTTATCCTTCAGCAGATTATTTCCCGGTATATGAAGTCGAAGTATAAATTGAAACTATAAGAAGATTAAAGCTTAAAAAAGGGGAGGATTATGCCCCTTTTTACCCCAAGTAGAAACTATCAATTGCTTGCGGCATTATCTTTAATAATTTTTGGAGTTACAAAAATCAACAATTCCTTTTTATCATCTGTATTAATTGTTTTCTTGAACAAAAATCCTATAATCGGTATGTCTGCAAAAAAAGGCACTGAATTGGTGCTATTGATTTGAGTCCCTTCAAAGACTCCGCCTAACACAACTGTCTCGCCATCCATTACCTGTACGGTCGTTTCAACTTGCCGTTTTATTAGGGACGGCTGACCGTTTACCGTGTTTAAGTTATCCGGCTCATCTTTGGTTATATTCAAAGACATGGAAATGCTTCCATTGGGCGTTATTTGAGGCAGAACGTCGAGTTCCAGTAATGCCTCTTTATACTCAATATTTGTTCCCTGGTTGGCACTTGAACTTTGATAGGGTATTTCAAAACCTTGTTTAATCTTTGCGTTACAACGATCAGTGGTCATTACCCTTGGATTGGATACAATTTCACCACGCCCTTGGTCCTGTAATGCTGATAGCTCGAGGTTAAGCACATAATCAGCGCCTCTTGCCAGGGTCATGCCTAATGCGCCATAGGGGTTGGAAGCGGCGAGATCTACCAGCGCATCATTTATTACAGCTGTTCCATTGATACTACCCACAGTACCTGGTGTTTGAGATACGGTACCCAAACCTGCTCGTGGGTCAGAGAGTTCTGGGGGTCGGTTAAGAGAGTTACCTGTTGTTATAGAATTGCCAAAATTAACCCCTTTCCCTGCTACACCAAATCTGACCCCCAATTCTTTTGCAAAGGTATTGGAAGCAATGACTATTCTTGATTCAATCATAACCTGGGATACAGGCATATCCAGCTTGCGAATAAGTTTTTTTGCCTCTTCCAGTCGGTTGGTTGTTTCGCGGATAATCAGGGTGTTTGTTCTTGCATCAACAACTGCTGAGCCACGAGGTGAAAGAATTCTAAACACATCATTCTTCTGCACTGATTGACTCCCTGATTGATTTCCGGGTTGATTTCCTGATTGATTTCCGGGTTGGTTTCCAGGTCGATTTCCTGCTGGTGCGTTGGGTCCTGGTTGAGTTGGCGATAGGCTTTTTATGCCACAACTTCCAAATTGTGCAGTGTCAAGCCCATTTAACATATTTTTAAAGTTTTCAGCTCTGGCGTAATTAATTTTAATATATTCAGTCACTAGTGGATCCAGTTGCTCAACCACTGTAGCCGTTTCCTGTTG
>NQJG01000150.1 GCA_002256465.1 Methylococcaceae bacterium NSP1-1
GATTTATCGCTTCTCTACAAAAAATAAATAAAAATTATGAAGGGAACGGTCAGTCAGGATTATGACCATATTTTGATTTGTGCTCCTGCAAAGCCGGCGCCAAGAGAAGTTATCAGACAAGTTAAACAAAGAATTGAACGGGTCTCACGACCCGTATTCCGGCTTTAGTTCTTCATATAACCCCCCAGCTTGAATTTGAGCTGGTGGGGGTTTCGTCAATGAAACATCAAGATTCGGCAGAGGCCTTTTTCTTTTCGGTTTCATAAACCAAAAGGGGCTCAGACTGACCTAAAATAACACTTTCATCAACAACTACTTTGCTAATATTATCTGCTGACGGCAACTCATACATGGTATTGAGCAAGACATTTTCAACAATGGTTCTCAACCCTCTGGCACCGGTTTTTCTTTCCATGGCCTTGCGGGCAATTGCACTTAAGGAATCATCGCGAAATTCCAGTTCAGCACCTTCCATCTCAAATAAATGCTTGTACTGCTTAGTCAGTGCATTTTTTGGCTCAGTCAATATCTGCACCAACGCCTGCTCATCCAACTCTTCCAACGTCGCTATAATGGGCAAACGACCAACAAACTCGGGAATCAATCCATATTTTATCAAATCTTCAGATTCGACTTCTGCAAACAGTTGGCCGATGTTTTTAGATTCATCTTTGGTTTTCACATCGGCTGAAAAACCTATGCCGCCTTTTTCAGAGCGCGCCTTGATAACACGATCCAGGCCGGCAAAAGCCCCGCCAACAATAAACAGGATATTAGCTGTATTAACCTGTAAAAACTCCCCCTGAGGATGTTTACGTCCCCCTTGAGGCGGCACCGAAGCGATAGTACCTTCAATTAATTTTAGTAAGGCCTGCTGAACGCCCTCACCCGAAACATCACGAGTAATAGATGGGTTATCAGATTTCCTTGAAATTTTATCAATTTCGTCGATGTAAACGATGCCGGTCTCAGCCTTTTCCACATCGTAATCACATTTCTGTAGAATTTTCTGAATAATATTTTCTACGTCTTCGCCTACATAACCCGCTTCAGTCAATGTAGTAGCATCAGCAATTGTAAACGGCACATCCAGCAAACGAGCTAATGTTTCAGCTAGCAAGGTCTTACCGGATCCCGTTGGTCCTATCAACAAAATATTACTTTTTGCTAATTCAACAGACTCTTTTTTCGACTTACTGCGTAAACGTTTATAGTGATTATAAACAGCTACCGCTAAAATCTTTTTTGCTCGCTCCTGACCGATGACATAACTGTCAAGCTCTTTTTTTATCTCTTTTGGCGTAGGTAACTCACCACCGCCAAAAGAAGAATCATCTTGCAATTCGTCTTTAATGATGTCGTTACAAAGCTCTACGCATTCATCACAAACATAAACCGAAGGCCCAGCAATTAGTTTTCTAACTTCATGCTGGCTTTTACCGCAAAAAGAGCAATAAAGAAGCTTATCTTCGTCTTTGCCGTTTTTATCATTACTCATAAATCAACCCCCTGCAAACATCAAGTTGATGTTTTAACTTTAGATAAAGCCAAGCATATCGAAATATCAAAAGAATACCAACTTTTATAAGTCAGAACCTGTTACTCTATTCGTTAATACTTTATCAATCAGACCATAACTCACTGCATCTTCAGCACTTAAGAAATTATCTCTATCAGTATCTTGCTGAACTTTTTCCAAAGGTTGCCCAGTATGGTAAGCCAGGATTTTATTAAGCTTATCTCTTATAGACAGAATTTCTCTGGCATGGATATCAAAATCAGAAGCCTGCCCCTGAAAACCACCTAATGGCTGATGAATCATCATTCTTGAGTGAGGTAAACAATACCGCTTGTCTTTAGCTCCCCCTGTAAGTAGCAATGCGCCCATACTAGCCGCTTGCCCTATACATAGCGTACTCACATCCGGTTTAATAAACTGCATGGTGTCATAGATTGACATGCCGGCAGTTACTGATCCGCCTGGAGAATTGATATACAAATGAATATCTTTATCAGGATTTTCTGATTCCAAAAAAAGCAATTGCGCAACCACCAGATTGGCCATGTAATCTTCAACCTGACCTACTAAAAAAATTACGCGCTCTTTTAAAAGTCTTGAGTAAATATCGAAAGAACGCTCACCTCTAGCGGTTTGCTCGATAACGATGGGTACTAACCCACCTGCCGCTTCCAAAGCCTTAGCCTGATTGATTACATGCTGTTTATACATACAAAACCCTTACCGTTGTTGCCTGTCCATAACATCATTAAAATTGACCGTCTCATCAGATACTTTTGCTCGCGCAACCAACCATTCAATCACCTGATCCTCTAAAACCATTTGCTGGACATCAGTCAGACGGCTTTCATCGGAGTAGTACCAGTTGATTACATCATCAGGACGCTCATAACTTCTCGCCAAGTCTTCAATGGTAGAGCGTACTTTATTACTATCTAATTTAATAGCATTTTTTTGGATAATTTCACCTAATATCAAGCCTAATGCAACGCGACGTTTAGCTTGTTCTTCAAAAACATCTCTTGGCAACTTTAGATCTTCCAGCTTCATTTTCTGTCTTTTAGCTGTTTCTATATAAGGCTTCATCAAACTGTCGACCTCCATATCAACTAGCGTATTGGGCACAGTCAGCTGAATTTTTTCATATAATGCGTCCATTACCGAGCTTTTCAACTTGCTCCGCAACGCCTGCTCCAACTCTCTATCCATGTTGTTTCTAACATCTTCACGGAAAGATTCAACTGAACCATCTTCAATACCGTATGCTTTAACAAAATCCTCATCAATTTCAGGCAACAAGGGTTCTTCAACTTTAATAACATCCACTGCAAATTGAGCGACTTTACCTGCCAGTACTTTG
The DNA here is from genome assembly GCA_002256465.1 of Methylococcaceae bacterium NSP1-1. Lineage (GTDB taxonomy): Bacteria > Pseudomonadota > Gammaproteobacteria > Methylococcales > Methylomonadaceae > Methylobacter_C. The sequence continues at coordinate 2,880 of NQJG01000150.1, forward strand.
TTATCGTAATCTTCTGGAAAAGTTAATGTAAATGTTTTGTTTGAACCGGTTTCAAGACCAACCAGATTGTCCTCAAACCCGGGAATCATTTTTTTCGAGCCACAAACAACTTGAAAATCTTCTACTCTGCCATCAGTAAAATTCTCACCTTCAGAAGTACCTGAAAAACTGATAGTAACACGATCATGTTCTTGCGCAGGACGGTCAACAATGTGCCAACTTTGCTGTTGAGCTCTTAGCTTCTCAATCATGTCATCAACATCATTATCTTTGACTGTAGCAACCGGACGCACCACTTCAAGCTGATCAATACCTTCCAGAGTTATTTCAGGATAAACTTCAAACACGGCGGTGTATTTAAATCCTTCAGTCTCATCCACAGGCTCAATGTAGGGATGCCCAGCAGGTTTTAGATCCTGATCTTGTAACGCATCATAATAAGTAGCTTTAATCAATTCACTGGCAATTTCGCCACGAATTCTGTCACCATACATTTTTTTTACAACATGCTGAGGCACTTTACCAGGACGAAAACCATCAATTTTAACGCTACGCGCTAACGACTTTAAACGCTCCGCCATTTTCTCCTGAACAACGGCTTCAGGCACGCTAACAGTCATTTTTCTGCTTAATTCTGATGTCTTTTCGACAGAAACTTGCATTTCTTTACCTCACACATTTATAGAAGAATTTTTATGAATA
>NQJG01000151.1 GCA_002256465.1 Methylococcaceae bacterium NSP1-1
CAGTCTTCCTCGGTCGCTCTTGAACATTTCGGTATCAAGGAACAGGTTTTAAGACAGCCGCGCAGTTCAACGCCTTTTTCGAGATAAATCTCAGCCAATACCGGCAATACCTTAGCGGCGATGCTTTCGGCAACCAGCAAGGTTTCCATGGCATTACATACGCCATAACGATGGGTTTTGGCATTGATGGCTATCTTGACCGCTTTATCAATATCGGCTTTATCATCTATATAGACATGACAAATGCCATCCAGATGTTTAATCACAGGAATCGTAGCGTCTTGGGAAATACGTTCGATCAAGCCCTTGCCGCCGCGTGGCACGATAACATCAACGTATTGCTTCATGGTGATTAACTCGCCTACTGCAGCGCGATCCGCAGTTGCTACGATTTGCACCGCTTCTACGGGCAAACCGGCTGCTGCTAACCCATTGGCAATACATGATGCAATGGCCTGGTTGGAATGGATGGCTTCCGAACCGCCTCTTAAAATACAGGCATTGCCGGATTTAAGACACAAGGCTGCCGCGTCGACTGTGACATTAGGACGGGATTCATAAATAATGCCGATCACCCCCAACGGTACGCGCATTTGTCCGACTTGTATGCCGCTGGGTCTATAAACCAAATCGCTGATTTCACCGACAGGATCAGGCAAAGCGGCCACCTGTTTTAAGCCTTCAACCATCGCCTGAATGCCGGTAGGCGTTAATGCCAGCCTGTCCAGTAATGCTGCACCCAGACCATTTTGCTTGCCGGCATCCAAATCTTTCCGGTTTTCGGTTATCAGCAGTTCATGGTTGTTCTCAATGGCCTCTGCAATTTTCAACAACGCCAGATTCTTTTTACCCGACTCCGTCCGGCTGATTTCCCTTCCTGCCTTTCTGGCCTGTTGGCCTAAGCCCTGCATGTATTCTTTAATATCCACTGCATTCTCACTAACTGGAATAATTTAACCGTTAATTATATAGGTTAAACACCGTAACCCAAAGTGCATCGTCTGATTTGATCCCATGCCGGAACAACAGATTTGTATATTTTTAAAGATGAGAGCAGGAGATTGGGAATCAGTGCAATAACGTTGATTTATTGAACCCTATTAACAAAAATGTGTCTTCTCGAAGGATTTAAAAGACAATATGTTTTCATTTGGCTTAACTAAACGAGGAATACAATTATGAAACCCTATACTTTACTATGGGCTGGGCTTTTGCTTTTTTCTACGGTAACGCTTGCGCTTGAAAATACTAGCTCTAAGCAAGTTGATGAAGTGCAGCAACGTACGCAGCAAGTAGTGCCTTATGCATTAGACCAAACCCAGCTGACGTTCACTAAAACTGTTCATGGCGGCGTTCAGCATGTTGTTGTCAAATCAGCAGACAATATCCAACAAATAAAATTGATCCAGGAAAATTTGCTTAAAATGGCCAATGACTTCAGAAAAGGTGATTTTTCTGTGACTGAACATATACACGGAGCAACTATGCCGGGTCTTGCCCAGTTAAAAAAGGCTGAAACTGACGATATTAAATATGAATTTAAAGCCTTGCCAAACGGTGCCCAGATTCATTATTCAACTGAATATCCTCAGTATGTTCAGGCGCTTCATGAATGGTTTGATGCCCAGATGAGCGAGCACGGCAACGAAGCAGTACCGGAACATAGCAAGCACCATTCAACAGTTGCAGAATAACAAAACACTAACCATTCCAAAGCTGGCACAGCCGATAGATAGCTTGTGATGGGTAAAACAATTGAAACTCATCGCTCGTTTCCAAGCTCCAGTTTCCAGTCTCGCGAAGCTGGAGCTTCGCCTTCCAGTTTCCCAAGCAGTAGCCCTTATCGCTATACACAAATGCGTAGGTGTCGTCATACCCGCCGGGAAGCGGGTATCCAGTGCCATGGATGGCGAGCTCAAATACGTCCATGTATCCTGGATTCCGGCAATCCCTGCCGGAATGACGGGCTTCGAGACACTTGTGTTTAACGATGAGAGCAGGAGCCTGGGAAACCTGGGGCCTCTTGCAAACCAATTCAGAACCACACGAAAATACCCTGCGCATTTAAAGTAAATTACATAAAGTAATCATCCATAGCGTCAGTCAGTCTAAACAGGGTATGAAATCCATCCGGACCACATTTTTTAGTCAAGGTGTTTATAATCCGTTCAATGTCAGCAGGCGATTCATAAGGACCGTTCATATAAAAAGGCTTACCATTCTTCCCATAGGTGTATTTAACCGGACACGCGCCGGCATCAATATTGCCAAATAGTTCGTAGGCATTTTTATAATCAGGATGGGGTGCAAAGCCTAGCTCTTTCGCAAAGTCAACTACGCCGTCCAGCAGTTTTTTAGCACAAGTTTGATGCAGTTTTTCAAAGTCCCTCTCACCTGTCGAAAACATTCTTGCCTTAATCCTCTGCTCATATTCACTTTCCGGCATTACCAAAAACATAGCGTCTTTGACACCCAGACAGAAAACATCGATAACAAATGCGCTCATGGCAATTTCGCCGTTAGGTGCACGCCGCGCAACCACCAGTTCACCCAAGCCGGAAACAAACAAATCATCCGGTATCAAACATTCGTGAATGGGGCAGATTGCATAAGGTTTGGCTTTTTTCATTGACGGAGTTATTGACGGCGTTTTTTGTTTAACCGCACTCCCTCTTTTTTGTTTTTTCTTGGCCAATTTTTTTTGGCGTTGCTGTTCTGATAGTGCCATTGTTTTGTCCTCATTTAGTTAAGTTTCGCTTGTCGGCACGGTCGACAGACCACGAATAAAATGCCCATTCATCTTATCAGCATTGGCTTTAAAATTCGCAGGCTATTTTTTCTTGAATTGCAAAGCGATGCCTTTAAATATTACCAAAGTGTGAAATATCATTTATTCAGGTAAAATATGCGGTTTCGTGTCAACATTGTGGCTAATGTTAAATTCGGTATATTGTTAATGAAAATACTAATTCTAGGAGCGGGTGTCACCGGTTCGGCGGTTGCCGATGCTTTTGCGAGTGAAGAGAACGATATAGTTGTTATTGATTTCAGGCAGGAACTCCTTGATGCTTTAAAAGAGCGTTTTGATATTGCCACAGTTACCGGTAATGCTGCTCATCCAAGTGTTTTGGAGCAGGCGGGAGTATTCGATACTGACATGGTGATAGCGGTAACTGACCGTGACGAGACCAATATGTTGGCGTGCATGATCATTAACACCCTTTATTCCCGCCCGAAAACGATTGCACGGGTAAGGGCCATCGATTATCTGAAAAATCCAAAATTATTTGGCCCGAATGGCATTCCAGTCGATATTGTTATCAGTCCTGAACAAATCGTTATGGAGTCTATTCGTAATTTAATTGAGTTTCCAGGAGTTTTACATATTTCTGAATTCGCAGGCGGCCTGGTACGTCTGTTTTCGGTTAAGGTGGGACCGGATGGATTTTTAACGGGTAAAAAAATTAAAACTCTGAAAGAACGTTTATCCGGTGGCAAAACTCGTGTTGTGGCTATTTTCAGGCTGGGAAAACCTTTATGTGTTAATGGAGAAGCATGTATCGAAACCGG
>NQJG01000152.1 GCA_002256465.1 Methylococcaceae bacterium NSP1-1
CAAGGAGGGGTTACGGTTTTTGAAAGATTAACAGTTCTTGTAGCATAGAGACGCGATAAATCGTGTCTCTATGCGGGGGGGGGGTGTCGATAAAATCGTGATGTTTTAACAGCGTTAATAAAAATTAATTTTTTGTCTTAAGTAAATCTCTGATTTCAGTCAGTAATAGTTCTTCTTTTGTGGGTTCTGGTGGGGCTACAGGAGTAGCCGCCTCTTGTTTCTTAAGATTGTTAATAAGTTTTACCACCAGAAAAATGGCAAAAGCTATTATAGTAAAATCAACTACAGACTGAATAAAATTGCCGTAATTAAGTGTTACGGCAGGCGCATCACCAACCTTCTCTTTTAGAATGACGGCCAGTTTGGTAAAGTCTACGCCGCCTACAAGCACACCAATAGGTGGCATAATCACATCAGCAACCAGAGACGAAATGATTTTGCCAAAAGAGGCGCCAATAATGATGCCTACAGCCATATCAACGGCATTGCCTTTGACGGCAAATTCTTTAAATTCTTTCAAAATGCTCATAATCGATTTCCTTCCTATTTAGCGTTAATTAAAAAGTACTGTTTAATTACAACGAAACTTTACCAGATATCGTAGGAAACGGTGAGTATAATTTTAATAAAAATACGGTTTTAAGCCATTCAAAAAAATCATCCTTGGGCGAGTTCTTAACCCCCAGGTTGGCAACCTCTCGTCAAGGTAGAGTTCGGATATTTGCAGAAACATCATTCACGCGTTCCCACAGCGTGTATATCAATAATTAGGCAGAATGATCAGATGAACCATGAAGACTTTATGCGCAGGGCCATAGAACTGGCTTTAGAAGTACCGGAATTTCCGTTTGGAGCCGTCATCGTAAAACGGGCAACAGGTGAGATAGTTGCGGAAGGCTTTAATCAATCCGCTCTTAATCCCACTTTACATGGCGAAATGGTCGCGATAAACCGTTGTGCCGAATTACACCATCCAGCGGATTGGAGCGAATTTGATCTGTATACGACAGCAGAACCATGCCCTATGTGTCAAAGCGCCATAGAATGGGCCGGTATAACTTGCGTTTACTATGGTACATCCATCCCTTACTTGCAAAAACTTGGCTGGCGGCAAATTAATATCCGTGCATCAGAAGTGATCGCTCAAACCGCTTTCCGTAACAACCGCATTGTTGGCGGCATTTTAGAGGCCGAATGCAATGCTTTGTTCGATAATGCTCCCAGAGGCTTATTTCATAAGCCTGAATTTCACAGCTGAAATATTTGGGAGCACTTTTGAACTAATTAACTTTTGTCATAAAAGGGTAACAAGCTCTTTGATACAATAAGCCGTTTCCATTTCAGTAATTAACTATGTCTAGTTTTAATATTCTCGTTGTTGAAGATGAAGATGCTATCAGAGAAATGTTAATGATGGTTCTTGAGCAGGCCGGCTTTGTGCCAATTGCAGCCGCCGATGCGGAGGATGCGCAGAAGTCGCTGGATGACAACCTGCCGGACTTGATTCTGCTGGATTGGATGTTACCAGGAATCAGCGGTGTCGAATGGGCCAGACGCTTGAAGAAGGAACCGATTTATCGAGATATTCCTATTATATTATTGACGGCGCGCGGTGAAGAAGAGGATAAGGTCAGAGGACTTGAAATTGGCGCTGACGACTATGTGAGCAAACCCTTTTCACCCAAAGAGTTAGTGGCACGTATTCGGGCTGTTTTGCGTAGAAGCGGAAAAATACAGGGTCAGGCGCAAATTACTTTGGGTGATTTAATGTTGGATACTGAACAGCACCGGCTCAGCATCGGCGACAAACAATTGGAAGTGAGTCCCACCGAATTCAGGTTAATGCATTTTTTTATGACCCATCCCGATAAGGTTTACAGCCGTACTCAATTGCTGGATCAGGTTTGGGGGCGGAGCGTCTATATTGAGGAACGCACGATTGATGTGCATATTCGGCGTCTGAGAAAAATTCTTGAGGAATATGGGCGTGAAGATTTAGTGCAAACCGTTCGTGGTTTTGGTTATCGGTTTTCATTGGTGGATTAAGCTCTATGGGTGTCTGGCGAAAAGAGATAAATACAGTTCTTTTGCTAATGTTGGCGACGACGATTGTAGGTGCAATAACCGGGCTTTTTCTACCGTTACTATTCTTGCTAATGCTGGGCATTATAATGCGGCAAGTAGTTCAAATTAGCCGCTTTGAAAAATGGATAAGTACCGGTGGGAGAAGCAAATATCCTAAAACGACCGGCATTTGGGAAGAAATTTATTACCATGTTTATCGCATTAAAAAGAATGAAAAACGCCGCAAAAAGAAACTGGGCAAAATGATTGACCAGTTTCGCCAATCCACCGAAGCTTTACCTGATGCAGCCGTTGTTTTGGGTGTCCATGATGAAATTGAATGGGCAAATAAAGCTGCAAGAGAAGTTTTTGGTTTGCAGCAATCCGATAAAGGTCAGCGTATTCCCAATCTCATTCGTTTTCCCGAGTTTATCCGTTATCTCAAGTCCGGAAATTACAAAGAATCAGTCATTTTACCGTCGCCTGTCGAGAATCGTACTACCCTGGAAGTGCGGATTGTACCCTATGGGGCAGGGCTGCGGTTATTATTGGCGCAAGATGTCACGCAACTTAAAAAAATGGAACGGATGCGTAAAGATTTTGTAGCGAATGTTTCCCATGAACTCAGAACTCCATTAACTGTGTTAAAAGGTTATCTGGAAACCTTACAGGATCTGGATGATGGGCATTCACCATTATTAACCAGTTCGTTCCAGCAAATGCAGGGACAAACCGAGCGTATGCAGCATCTTGTTGATGATTTATTATTGCTGACTCGTCTGGAAACGCAACAGAAAAAATCGCAGTGCGTCGATGTGCCCGCGTTATTAAGCCAGATTTGCAAAGAAGGCGATACCCTTGAACATGCTGCAAGTCGTATCGAATTAAATTTGGAAGCAGTTGTGCATATTGTTGGCGATGAGCAAGAACTGCGTAGTGCTTTCACTAATTTGTTAGGGAATGCGCTCAAATATTCACCGGAAGATTCGGTGGTAAAAGTACGCTGGTATCAAGACAAAGAGTCTATAGTGCTGGCTATCGAAGATCAGGGGGAAGGTATTGCAAAAGCAGATATTCCCCGAGTCACCGAGCGCTTTTACCGGGTTGAAAACAAACGTCTCAAGAAAGTTAACGGTACCGGACTGGGTTTAGCTATCGTTAAACATGTGCTCATGCGTCACGGTGCCCACTTGAATATCGCCAGCGAATTAGGTAAAGGCAGTTGTTTTACCTGTCATTTTCCTGTTGGACGAATATGTATTTAAAGCAATATCCAATCTTTTGCATATTTCTTTAAGGAGCGACTAAAGCCGCTCCCGCATCTAAACAATCTAATATCCAGGCAAAAGACCTGATCAGGTCTTTTGCCTCATAAATATAGTATTAGCTTTTGCCGGGCAACATACCTACCGAACCAGGTTTAATGCGTTTGCAGGTAACGACCACATCTTCCAGATGGCATTGTTTTTTATCGCTATTCGCGCTACTACAATCGGTGCAAACG
>NQJG01000017.1 GCA_002256465.1 Methylococcaceae bacterium NSP1-1
CTATAAAAGCATTGGTTGAGGGCTTGAATGACGGGGAAGTGCATCAGACTTTACTGGGCGTAACCGGCCCTGGTAAAACCTTTACCATAGCCAATGTCATTAATGAGGTGCAGCGTCCCGCGATGATTATGGCGCCTAATAAAACCCTGGCCGCCCAGTTATACGGTGAGATGAAAGAGTTTTTTCCGGAAAACAGTGTCGAGTATTTCGTCTCGTATTATGACTACTATCAGCCGGAAGCTTATGTTCCGGCATCCGATACGTTTATTGATAAAGATGCCGCGATCAACGAGCATATCGAGCAGATGCGCTTATCAGCAACCAAGGCTTTAATAGAAAGAGAGGATTCAATTGTAGTCGCAACGGTTTCGGCAATTTATGGCCTGGGCGAACCGGAATCATACTTCAAAATGGTCTTGCATCTGGTAAAGGGAGACCTGATTAATCAGCGGGCCATCCTGCGCCGTCTGGCAGAAATGCAATATACGCGAAACGATACAGAATTGCGCCGGGCAACTTACCGGGTGCGTGGCGAGGTCATCGATATTTTCCCGGCCGAGTCGGAACAGGAAGCGTTAAGGATCGAATTATTCGATGATGAAGTAGAACGTTTGTCATTGTTTGATCCATTAACAGGAGAAATAATCCGGAGGCTGGCACGCTATACGGTTTATCCCAAGAGCCATTACGTCACGCCCCGCGAACAATTGTTGTCAGCGGTTGATGCCATCAAGATTGAACTCAAGGACCGTCTCAAGCAGTTGCATTCATTGAATAAGCTGGTGGAAGCGCAACGGCTGGAGCAACGGACGCTGTTTGATATTGAAATGATACTGGAAGTGGGTTATTGCTCCGGTATCGAAAACTATTCCCGCTTTTTGTCAGGTAGAGCGGCAGGGGAGGCGCCGCCGACCATGTTTGATTATTTGCCGGCTGATGCCCTGGTTATTATTGATGAAAGTCATGTCACCGTTCCGCAAATTGGCGCGATGTATAAAGGCGATCGGTCGCGCAAGGAAACGCTGGTTGAATACGGCTTCAGATTGCCTTCTGCTCTGGATAACCGTCCCTTAACATTTGATGAATTTGAAGCGAAATCACCGCAACGGATTTATATATCAGCAACTCCCGGCCCTTATGAAAGAGAGCATTCAGGCGTTTTTGCCGAGCAGGTCGTCAGGCCTACCGGCTTGTTAGATCCAGTCGTAGAAGTGCGCCCGGCAACAACACAGGTTGATGACTTATTATCAGAAATTAATCTCCGTGTCAGTGCAAAGGAACGTGTGCTGGTCACTACGCTGACCAAAAGAATGTCGGAAGATTTGACGGAATATTTGTCGGAGCATGGCGTACGCGTGCGTTATTTGCATTCCGATATTGATACCGTGGAAAGAGTCGAAATTATCCGGGATTTGAGGTTAGGGCAGTTTGATGTGCTGGTCGGTATCAATCTGTTACGTGAAGGTCTTGATATCCCCGAAGTGTCTCTGGTTGCCATACTGGATGCCGATAAAGAAGGTTTTCTGCGTTCAGTCGTGTCTCTGGTTCAGACGATTGGACGCGCGGCGAGAAATATTCATGGTAAAGCAATTTTATACGGTGATCGGATTACCCGCTCCATGCAACAGGCGATAGATGAAACCGAACGCCGCCGTGACAAACAGCGGAAGTTTAATATTGACCATCATATTGAACCGGCAACCATTTATAAATCGGTAACCGATATTCTTCAGATATCGATTCCCGGCTCAGGCTTTCCTGTAGGAGACAAAAAACTCAGTAAAGTGGCAGAACACGCAGCAGACTATAAAGCAATGACACCCAAGCAACTCGGTAAAAAGTTGAAGCAACTCGAAGATGCCATGTACCAACATGCGAAAAATCTCGAATTCGAGCAGGCGGCAAAAATCCGGGATGAAATTAAGATGTTGCAAGAGCAGATATTGGTTTAAATGGTTAATAGGTATTTTTTTTGATCATCTGAACTTGACGGGGTAAATGTCTTGTCCGATAGGACATAATTCTATTGAAAAACCACGTTTTTAATGACAGCCATGACCAGCAACGATTCCAGTGACGATAGTCAATTTTCAACGACTCAATATGTCTTGCCGTATAATTGAGCTTTTATTTGACATATGAAGGTTACCCTAGATGCCCATTTCGCTTACTGTTCTTGAAGAAGTGGTCCGTGAAGCAGGATCAATTGCAATGGCTTATTTTAAAGACTTAAAAAATGTGGAAGTCAACAAAAAAAGCCCACGAGACTTCGTTACCGCTGCTGATGTTGCAGTTGAGAATTTTTTAAAAGAGGCTCTTACCCGGAAATACCCGGAGTATGGTTTTTGGGGCGAAGAGAGCGGGCAAAGCGCTAACCAGACTAATCGCTGGATAGTCGACCCAATCGACGGCACGCATTCTTTTTCAAGAGGTCAATATTTTTGGGGTATCAGTGTTGCACTGGAAATTGATCAAGAACTTATGATCGGTGTGGTTTATGCTCCGGCTTTAAATGATTACTACTGTGCGGAAAAGGGCAGGGGGGCTTTTAAAAACGGTCTGCCAATAACGGTTTCTTCTGAAAGTAATCTGGCCGACGCGATGGTTGGTACCGGGTTTGCCTGCCTGCGTTCTTACCTGGAAGACAACAATCTGGAGCGCTTTGGAAGAATCGCTCAAAACACTACAGGGCAGCGGCGTTTCGGCTCGGCAGCAGTGGATTTATGTCTGGTTGCGGACGGTCAGGTTGATGCTTATTGGGAGCAGGAATTAAACCTGTATGACGTTGCCGCAGGCGCTTTAATTGCCCGGGAAGCGGGCGCTACTGTGACCGATTTTAAAGGCAATGAAGGCCTATTTCCAAAGCAGATCCTGGTTACTAATGGCAAGATTCTTAGCCAGATTCTTCCGTTAATGTAATTTTTAGTATACTGGGGACCCTCACGATTTGCGCTTTTTTGATTTTCCTTTGGGATTTAAAGTAAATAGTATCCCTTGGTTATCAAAAGTCATTGTTTTTACGATTAGACGAATTCATAACTGCAAGTAAAATACTTGTGATTGTTTAGTAAGTATTGTAAAACACTACGTGACAGAATTACTTGTGATCCGTATAATTTAGCGGTTTTGCCCACTTGTGCCTTCTTATAGAAGCCCCAACACGAGTGCAGGGCGAGGGTTTTTAAAGGGAGAATAGTAACCCTTTTGTAATATTCTTTATAGAGGTGACCATGAGTCAAAATACGCTACCAACCAGACAAGGTTTATATGATCCGCGCAATGAACATGATGCATGCGGGGTGGGTTTCATCGTTCATATAAAAGGCCATAAGAGCCATGCGATCGTAAGTCAGGGGTTAGAGTTGCTTAGAAACCTGACACACCGCGGCGCAGTTGGTGCTGATCCATACGCTGGCGACGGCGCGGGTATTTTGATTCAATTGCCCGATGCTTTTTTACGTGCAGAATGTGATAAACAAGGTTTAACACTGCCGCCTGAGGGAGACTACGCGGTAGGCATGGTGTTTTTGCCACGCGACGCATCTGATCGTGCGAGTTGCGAGACATTATTTACTGAAATCATTGCACGGGAAAATGCCATACTTTTAGGCTGGCGTGATGTACCCGTTGACAATCACGAATTAGGAGACTCGGCAAAAGGGGTTGAGCCGTTTATTCGGCAGGTTTTTATAGGACGTGGTGCGGATTGCCCCGATCAGGATGCCTTCGAGCGCAAATTGTTTGTCATTCGCAAGCAGGTTGAAAATGCCGTTCGCGATTTGAATTTGAAAAATGGCCACTCTTTTTACGTGCCATCGTTATCGACACGTACTTTGGTTTACAAGGGCATGTTGCTTGCGAATCAAGTAGGCCCATTTTACCCGGACCTGATCGATGAGCGTATAGAAAGTGCCTTAGCACTGGTGCATCAACGTTTTTCCACGAATACCTTCCCGACCTGGGATCGGGCTCACCCATTCCGTATGATCGCCCATAATGGTGAAATTAATACCTTGCGTGGCAACATGAATGGCATGGCGGCACGTCGGCATTCTATAGCATCCAAGGTATTGGGCGAGGATGTTCATAAGCTGTGGCCATTAATTGCCGAAGGGCAATCGGATTCGGCATGTTTCGATAATGCCGTTGAATTATTGGTGGCAGGCGGTTATTCACTCGCCCACGCCATGATGTTGCTCATTCCCGAAGCATGGGCCGGCAATGTCTTGATGGATGAAAAACTGCGGGCGTTTTATGAATACAACGCAGCTCTCATGGAGCCTTGGGACGGTCCTGCGGCAATTGCTTTTACTGATGGTCGTCAGATCGGCGCGACTCTGGATCGTAATGGCTTGCGCCCCGCGCGTTACCTTGTCACTGATGACGACTTCGTCATTATGGCGTCGGAAATGGGCGTTCTGGAGGTGCCACAGCATAAAATTATCAAAAAATGGCGTTTGCAACCGGGCAAAATGCTCATGATCGACACTGTCCAAGGGCGCATCATTGATGACGCGGAATTGAAAGCGGATTTGGCTGCTCGCTCCCCTTATCACGAGTGGCTGGACAAGACTCAAATTTTGCTATCCAAACTGCCTCCCGAAGTTTCTGCCATGGCGCCGGATGCAAACACGCTTTTAGACAGGCAGCAAGCGTTTGGTTATACCCGGGAAGATATTGAATTCATCCTGAAACCGATGGCGCAAACAGGACAGGAAGCCATCAGTTCAATGGGTATTGATGCGGCGTTAGCGGTGTTGTCGCAACGTCCGCGCTTGTTATACGATTATTTCAAACAAGGCTTTGCCCAAGTCACCAATCCAGCCATAGACCCGATCCGTGAGGAATTGGTCATGTCCCTGGTTTCGCTGATTGGCCCTCGCCCCAACCTGTTAGGTCTGGATGAGGGTGGAACTCACATGCGGCTTGAAGTAGAACAGCCCATTTTGACCAATCAGGATCTGGAAAAAATTCGCCGTATCGAAGCGCGCACGGGAGGTGTATTCAAGACCAAAACCTTAACGCTTTGCTATCTCTCTGATCTGGGAGCAAGCGGCATGGAAGCAGCACTCGAAAAACTTTGCCTCGCAGCAAAAAAGGCTGTTGAAGACGGCAATAATATCCTGGCGCTCTCTGATCGTGACCTGGACGCCGCCCACGTTGCCATCCCAGCACTTTTAGCAACCTCTGCCGTGCATCACTACCTTACTCGCGAAGGCTTGCGCACAAAAGTAGGTTTGGTTGTCGAAACCGGCGAAGCGCGCGAAGTTCATCACTTTGCGTTGTTGGCGGCCTATGGCGCGGAAGCCGTAAATCCTTATCTGGCATTTGATACACTCTCCGCGCTTTGCCCGGATTTACCTGACCTTACGGAATATGAAGCGCACAAGCGTTATGTCAAAGCCGTTTCCAAAGGCTTATTGAAAGTGATGTCCAAAATGGGCATCTCTACTTATCAGTCTTATTGTGGTGCGCAAATTTTTAATGCCATTGGTTTAGCGGAACCGTTTTTGGACCGCTATTTTACCGGCACAACCAGCACTACCGAAGGCGCGGGTTTACCGGAAATTAGCGAAGAAACACTGCGCCGTCATCGTATTGCTTTCGGCAATGCACCGATATATCGCGATGCCCTTGATATCGGCGGCGAATACGCCTATCGCATCCGCGGCGAAGCGCATACCTGGACGCCGGCCACGATTAGTAAATTGCAACATGCAACACGCACTAACAGCCCTGAACTTTATGCTGAATTTAGCCGCTTAATCGACGAGCAGAACGAAGACCTGTTGACTTTACGCGGCTTAATGACCTTCAAGGAAGACGCAGTTCCAGTACCCTTGGAAGAAGTAGAGCCTGCGGCGGAAATAGTAAAGCGTTTTGCGACCGGAGCGATGTCATTCGGGTCGATTTCCTATGAAGCACACACGACGCTGGCAATTGCCATGAACCGCATCGGCGGAAAGTCCAATACCGGCGAAGGCGGAGAACTTCCGGAACGCTTCAAGCCCCTGCCCAATGGCGATTCCATGCGCTCGGCAATCAAGCAAGTGGCATCGGGACGTTTTGGCGTGACCACTGAATACCTGGTCAACGCAGACGACATTCAAATCAAGATCAGCCAGGGCGCTAAACCCGGCGAGGGCGGACAATTGCCCGGCCATAAAGTGGATGCGGTTATCGCCAGAGTGCGCCATTCCACGCAAGGCGTCGGTTTAATTTCACCACCTCCGCACCATGACATCTATTCGATTGAGGATTTGGCACAGCTGATTCATGATTTGAAAAACGTGAATCCCCAAGCGCGCATCAGCGTCAAACTGGTATCTGAAGTAGGTGTGGGTACGGTTGCCGCTGGCGTTTCCAAAGCTCATGCCGATCATGTCACCATTGCCGGCTTTGACGGCGGCACCGGCGCAAGCCCGATGACTTCCATCAAGCACGCAGGTTTACCTTGGGAAATTGGCCTTGCGGAAACGCATCAAACACTGGTGCTCAACAAGCTGCGCGGACGCATTGCCGTGCAAGTCGACGGCGGTTTGCGTACTGGACGCGATGTCATAATCGGCGCATTATTGGGGGCGGATGAGTTCGGTTTTGCCACGGCGCCTTTGATCGTTACGGGCTGTTTGATGATGCGCAAATGCCATTTGAACACCTGCCCGGTCGGAGTAGCAACTCAAGATCCCGAACTTCGGAAGCGTTTTACCGGACAGCCCGAACATGTCGTGAATTATTTCTTCATGATCGCCGAAGATGTGCGCAAGTGGATGGCCAAGCTCGGTTTCCGCAACTTTGATGAAATGGTTGGACGTTCGGATAAACTGGACATGCAGCGTGCGATTTCGCATTGGAAAGCCCAAGGTCTGGACTTCAGCCGGATTTTCTATAAACCCGATGTTGACAACGCCACGGCCGTTTATCATTGCGAAAATCAGGATCACGGCTTGGAACAAGCGCTTGATCATGTTTTGATTGCAGAAGCCAAACCTGCTCTGGAACATGGACAAGCGGTAGTTATTAACACCCCTATTCGCAATGTCAACCGTACTTTTGGCGCGATGTTATCCGGCGAAGTCGCCAAGCGCTACGGACACAAAGGCTTGCCCGACGATACCATTGCGATTAAAGTCACAGGCACAGCGGGACAAAGTTTCGGTGCGTTTTTGGCGCAGGGCATCAGTATGGAACTAGAAGGCGAAGGCAATGATTATGTGGGAAAAGGCATGAGCGGTGGTCGTATCGCTATTTATCCGCCTAAAGATTGCCCCATTAATCCTGCTGAAAATATTATCGTTGGCAATACGGTGCTTTATGGCGCAATCAGCGGTGAATGTTATTTCAGCGGCGTTGCCGGCGAGCGTTTTGCGGTTCGCAATTCGGGGGCTATAGCTGTCGTAGAGGGCGTTGGCGATCATGGTTGTGAATACATGACGGGCGGCGTCGTCGTCGTGCTCGGAAAGACCGGGCGTAATTTTGCAGCCGGCATGTCAGGCGGCGTGGCCTATGTATTGGATAAAGACGACAACTTTGACCAACTGTGTAATTTAGCCATGGTTGAGCTTGAACCGATTCCGGAGGAAGACGAAGCTCTGGAAATCGTGGCGCACCAGGGCGGCGATATGGAGACCCATGGACGTGTTCATATCATGTCTGATATGACCCGTTATGATGCGCAGCGCTTGAAGCATTTGATTCAAAATCATAAACACTATACGGGTAGCCAGCGGGCGCAACATATCCTGGAAAACTGGAATGATTATTTGCCGCGTTTCATCAAAGTGATGCCGGTCGATTATCGCGCAGCGCTTAAAGAAATTCAGGCCAAACAAGCCTCGTCCGCAACTGCATAACTGTTTTTTTAGAGAAGGTATTAAGATGGGCAAACCAACCGGTTTTATGGAACTACCGCGCGCTGAACGGCACTATGAAGCGCCGAGCGATCGTATCCTGCATTATCGAGAATTTACAATAGCCCCCAGCGATGCGGAAATGGCGCAGCAAGGGGCCAGATGTATGGATTGCGGCATTCCTTTTTGTCATCAGGGGTGTCCTGTCAATAATATTATCCCGGAATGGAATGACGGGGTTTATCGCGGAGATTGGCAACAGGCGCTGGATGTTTTGCATAGCACCAACAATTTCCCCGAATTTACCGGCAGTATCTGTCCTGCGCCCTGCGAAGCGGCTTGTACACTGAATTTGACAGATCAACCCGTTACCATTAAATCGATTGAACGCGCCATTATCGATAAAGGCTGGGAAAAGGGCTGGGTGAAACCGCTGATTCCGGCAAAACGTTCCGGCAAACGTGTGGCAGTGATTGGTTCGGGACCTGCGGGAATGGCCTGCGCCCAACAACTGGCACGCGTAGGGCATGAAGTCGTGGTGTATGAAAAAAATGACCGTATCGGCGGTTTATTGCGCTATGGCATTCCTGATTTCAAGATGGAAAAATCACACATTGATCGCCGTATCGCGCAAATGCAGGCAGAAGGCGTCAGATTCAGACCTAACAGCTTTATCGGCAAAGACATTCCGGCGCAAAAAATACTCGCCGACTACGATGCTGTTGTGTTGACAATAGGGTCGGAAAAGCCGCGTGATTTGGAAGTACCGGGCCGTAATGATTATGAAGGCGTTTATTTTGCGATGGATTTTTTGCGTCAGCAAAACAAGCGCAACGCGGGCGATACCATAGCGGATGACGTCGCTATTTCCGCGAAAGACAAGCGTGTCGTGGTCATCGGCGGCGGCGACACGGGTTCCGATTGCATAGGCACGTCAATCAGGCAAGGGGCGATTTCTGTAGTACAACTTGAAATTTTGCCGCAGCCGCCTGAAAAAGAAAATAAATTACTCACCTGGCCTAATTGGCCGAACAAATTACGCACCACATCTTCACATGATGAAGGCATCAAACATCGTTACTGGAGTGTCAACACTAAAAGCGTAACCGGCCAGGATGGGGTCATTACCCAACTTAACGCGGTAGAAGTGGAATGGAAACAGGAAGGCGGGCAGTGGAAAATGAGCGAAAAACCCGATAGTGCATTTACCCTGGAAGCGGATCTTGTGTTGCTGGCGATGGGTTTTGTCCATCCTGTGCATGAAGGCCTGTTAAAAGAGCTTGGAGTGGAACTGGATGGGCGAGGCCAGATTAAAGCCAACGAAAAGCAATACAGCACCACTGTCGATAAGGTTTTTGCAGCGGGTGACGGACGGCGAGGGCAATCCTTGGTGGTCTGGGCGATACGCGAAGGTAGACAAGCCGCCAGAGCTGTGGATGAATAT
>NQJG01000153.1 GCA_002256465.1 Methylococcaceae bacterium NSP1-1
GCCCCGGCGAATCAACAGAGTACCTACATCCATACCGGGGTAAGTACCGTCATTGCGGACGTTTCGGGTGACCCTGACGGATTCACCAAATTCAAACCGGCCTTCGTCGAAGCGCTCGGGTTTCATGTTTTTATATCACCCAGCGAAACAAATGCAGTTTGCGGCTCGCCCATGGAAAATACCTTAAACACTTTTTCAGTTTGGGCATCGGACTCGACAAAATCCTGGTAGGCACGCAAAAGTAATTTACTGTAGACAGCTCGCTTTACCGTTTCATCTTCGGGCATTTCATCGGCAGCTTTCTGCAAGTAATCATGAAAACGTTGCAGGATATGCAAACGGTTGACATGCACCACACTGGGCTCGTATTCCAGTTGAAAGTACTGCAAGAAGTCTTCTGCCGATTCCAGTTCTTCCATTTCTTCTTCAAAACTCATGGGTTTTCTCCGGTAATTAAATGGGGCCAACTAAAGAAGGATCCTGATTTAGCAGGTAGATTGCCAGAATAATAAATGCCACTAAGGCAATGATGGTCACTAATGAATCAGATATCTCTTTAAACATGATTTTGCTCCGATAATAAAAAAACCTACATCACTACATCTGTTTTACGCTTGATCACCAGTTCCAATAATCCCTTTGCACCGATCCGATCCTTGCTATCCAAGACCACCAGTTTTTCAAAAATGCTCTGGCTCACATCCAGATACTCCAAACGCATGTTTAAAAAACCTATGGCTTTCAACGTAAACAAATAAAGCCTGACCTGAGTTAATGAAGCCGGAGGTGCATCATTAATATGGCTCTGTTGCAAATTGCGCCAATCCTCAGGAAAACCGATCAAAGGTCTTATAACAGCCAGGGCTTTATGGGTGGCATTCAATGCATCTTCGAGCCGATGCTGGTAATAGTAAAAACGGTTCAAGGCAACCAATACATTTAACGATTCAGGCGCGAGAAAATAAGCTCTCAGTAACGGCAGTTCGGCATCACCCGTTTCATAGTTTTCCGCAGCGGCGGCTATCATTTCCTTAACGCCGGCAACATCCGGTTCTTCAAAATACAAATAGTGTGCTTCAAAATCCAACAGATCCATTTAACCCCTCACCGCCAGCTTCACCGGACTTTCTTTTCTGGGAATACAAACGCTTTCCGCTTCGCAATTATCGCAATTCTCATCAACAGCTATTTTAGCTGGTTCGGTTTGCCTCGCTTCCAGCTCATCAATTCGTTCGATTAAACAGGCGATCGCTTTACCCACCGGGTCCGGAATAAGATGATGGTCCAGATCAATACCATGCCGGTTTTGTATTTGTGCGCCTTTGGTTTGAATAACACGCCCAGGAATACCTACGACTGTGCAGCAGGGCGGCACATCTTTAACCACTACTGAATTAGCGCCGACACGGACATTGTTGCCTAACGTAATAGCCCCAAGAATTTTGGCGCCAGACCCCACCAGGACATTATTTCCCAGTGTTGGATGGCGTTTTTCCTTGTTCCAGGTCGTTCCGCCCAATGTCACGCCATGATATAAAGTGACATCATTGCCGATCTCTGTCGTCTCACCGATGACCACGCCGAGTGCGTGGTCGATAAATAAACGCCTACCGATGGTCGCGCCTGGATGAATTTCAACATTTGTGAACATTTTGGCAAATGCAGCCAAAATCCTGGCAGTTAATTTCCAGTCCATTTTCCATAAACGGTGGCTGATCCGGTGCATTAGCACTGCATGGACACCCGAATAGGTCAGCAATATTTCCCAGACACTATGAGCTGCTGGATCACGGCCAAAAACACAGTAGACATCTTCATGCCATTGGGCTAGAAAACTCTGCGGCGTTTTTTCCCGGCTTTTAACCTTATCTGACATGACCATAACCATTTTTAATTTAGGCTCCAGCCCGTTTTGCCTAACGCCGGTGGACCAGGTATTCTGAAAAAGGAGCCCGGATACCGATCATCCTGATCCGGTATTTCTAAAGTGTCTTTAACTTCCGGTTCGCATGACTGCAATTCATTATGTTCGTTCATGATAAAACGTCCCCTTAAAGATTTTGATGAAAGAGATTCAATTCTTCAGGTTTTGGTGATCTTTTCGTGTCACTTACAAAAAGCCTGACCTGAGTCAATAATTTTTGTGCCTGTAACCGGGTTACAGCGATACCTATCTGTTTATAGGCGTAAATTACACCTTGAGTACCCGAATGTTTGCCAAGAACCAGTTGGTGGCTGCGCCCGACTATGGCAGGGTCAACACCTTGGTAATTATTAGGGTCTTTTAACAGCCCATCGACATGAATGCCTGCTTCATGACTGAATACGCTTTTGCCAATCAAACTTTTTCGGCTGCCGATGGCATCGCCGGATGCACTGGCTACCTGCTCGGAAAGCAGGGGAAAATTCTGAAGATTGATGCCGGTCTCAAAGCCATATAATTGCTTTAAGCCGACTACGACCTCTTCCAACGCGGCATTACCCGCGCGTTCACCCAGTCCATTGACGGTAGTATTGACATGAGTTGCCCCTGCCAGTGCTGCGGCCAAGGTATTGGCGGTCGCAAGTCCCAGGTCATCATGAGCATGCATTTCAATTTCCAGATCTGTGGCCACTCTTAGCTTTTTGATCGTCTCAAAGACACCAAAGGGCTCCATGATGCCAACCGTATCGGCAAAACGAATTCTACTCGCCCCGGCTTGTTGGGCTGTTTCGGCCATGTGAATTAAAAAATCCACGTCCGCTCGCGAAGCATCTTCCATCCCGACACACACGTCCATGCCCAGGCTCCGTGCTTCCTGCACACAGCTGTTAATCGTATCCAACACCCATTGCCGGCTTTGTTTTAGCTTGTGTTGAATATGCTGGTCGGATGCGGATATGGATAAATCAACCTTATCCACATTCAACCCTAAACAGGCGTGTAAATCATCCCGCCGCATTCTTGACCAGACCAGCAGGGTTGAGGGTAATCCTAACGTGGCAATCGCCTTGATTTCCTCCCTTTCAACAGCACCCATTGCCGGAATACCAATCTCCAACTCCTGCACACCCAGTCCGGCCAGTTGGGTTGCAATCGCCAGCTTTTCATCCAGCGAAAAGGCAACGCCGGCCGATTGCTCGCCATCCCTGAGCGTGGTGTCATCAATGATGATGGTGCGATTTTGAGATTTCATAATTCGTAACGACTCAGTTGTTAGAAAAATAGAACTCAGATGACGCTGATCATTATGATTGAATAAGATTTTTGGATCATCCTAGAGAATCATTTGATCGCCGTTTTCATTCCTTATCTGTGTTTATCATAATTATCCGTGTCATCTGCGTTCCATATGTATTTGATGGCGTTTAATTTACCTACGAATACGCCGGTGCAAAGGCTTTTTCAGGATCAGCCACAGGGCCATTGCCATCCCAATACGGGGACAACTTGCGCAAAGTGGCAACGATACCCGGCATCACTTTCAAAACTTCATCGACTTCCGCCATGGTGTTATAGCGCGAAAAGGAAAAACGAATAGTACCGTGTGCGGCTGTATAAGGAA
>NQJG01000154.1 GCA_002256465.1 Methylococcaceae bacterium NSP1-1
GGCCAGTTCCGGAAAGTTGTATTGCAGCATGGTGCTTAATTGTGAGCGCGACCAGAGGCCTAGATCTTGCCATAAATGATCGCTACCCAGACAACCAGCTACGATAATGGCAATCATCCAGTCCATTTCCTGGGTATCAGACCTAGCGTATTGTTTTAGCAGGTTAACCAGATCTTCTTTTTCCAGCATACGGCTAAAGTCCAGTTGGCTACCTGAAACCGCTTGCTCTGGAAGACTACAACCCTGAAAAAAAGTGTCTTTCAATCGTTTAAACTGATCAGACTCCAACCCCAGATAGTCGGGCAAAACGCCTTGCCCGGCACACCAACTGGCTACCATACAGGCCAACCATTCATGATTCGGCGACATTATGGACGTTTGGAGTGCCATGGACATGATTAATATTCGACCAGAATATCTTCATCTCTGACGATCATCTGGCAAGCCAAACGCCAGGGAGAAGGCAGATCATCAACAATCATTTGTTCCATTTCTTCTTTACTGATTTTGCCGCTGACTCGCAAGACCTCTTTTTCTTTTTCTGTTAAAGGGCCGCCCATGCGCTGGTGCTTGTTATCAACGCTACTGACTTTCACCAGACAGGTGCCGCATTCTCCATCCTGGCATTCATAATTGATCGGTATTTTGTTTTCCCGCGCCAGTTTCAATAGTGATTCCGTATGACTGCCTGCTACTGCATAGACGGTTTTATCCCGGTATTCGGGATTTGAAAAAGTAACTAATGCCATGATTTACTCCTTATGTGTTTTTAAACCGGCCTGACTTTAATTGTGCCGCCCAGAACCTGAGCCTGACATGCCAGCCGATTATGTTTGCCTGCCATATTTTCGCGCAGGATTTTATCTTCCAGTACTGACGGCTCGGTCAGATTGTTCCAGCCTTCCGTTACTTTCGTAATGCAAGTGCCGCAATCGCCTTCGCGGCAGCCGTAAGTAATGCCTGAACCGACTTTTTCTGAAATCTCGATAAGCCGGGTGCCCGCTGGGGCGGTAACGGTAACGTTTATATCTTCAAAGGTAATCGACGCTTTCGCCATTTCTACTCTCCTGTTGTGTTAAAAAAATATTAAGCAAGATCGGCCATATCAATCACTTTGGATTGCCTTAAGCCCATTAGATCCTTGGCCATTTCTTGCCCGAATTCTCGACAGATATGGATTTCTTCATCGGTCGGAATTAACTTGATACGTATCCCCGGAATAGGAACACGCAACTTGAGTCCGCGTAACCGATCCTCAACCATTTTTACCGCTTCACCGGTCCAGCCATAAGAACCGAATACGCCCCCCAATTTTGACTTGAGATTGATGACTACCAGGGAGGACAACAAATCCCATACCGGTTTAACAGCGTCACCATTGATGGTTGGCGTTCCAAAAATCAGGCCATCCGCACCTTCAATCAAATCGACGAAGGGGGTGATTTCGCTCCCTTCCAGGTCATATAAAGAGACACGGACATGCTCAACAGTCATTGCGCCCTCATATATGGCTTCAGCCATGCGCCGGGTATTACCGTAGGAACTGATATAAAAGATCAGCAAGGTTTTTTCGCCGCTACTGATTTCGCTTTGCAAGGCAGAACGTGATAATTCGTTATAACGCTGCACATATCGTTGCGGTTTATCACGTAACAGAGGGCCATGCGCGGGCAGAATAGTATTCAACGGTAAAGGCTCAATCAGAGCCAATGCCCGATTTACATAGTCTTTAAATGGCCGCATGATGTGAGCATAGTAATATTCAAATGAAAAGCGAAAGTCCCCGACTTCATCGTTAAATAAACGCACATCACAAAAATGGCAGCCAAACACATCTCCGGAAAATAATGTTTTTTCTTCCACCAGATAGGTGCATTGCGTATCCGGCCAATGCAAATAGGGAGTATGAAAAAACTCTAATGTACGATCGCCCAACGATACCTTGTCACCCGTGATGACCGGTGTAAAAGCAAACTCATCCTGTTTTAGCAAGGCCTTGAGCATGGATTGCGCTTTCTGGGAAATATACACATGGGCTTGTGGCGCCCGGCGCATCAGTTCAGGTAAAGCGCCGGTATGATCCGGTTCCAGATGATTCAGGACTATGACTTTAATTTCGTCATAACGCGCTACCGATTCCAGACGGGCAAAAAAATCCTTGGAAAAGTTTTCTTTTACCGTATCAATAACCGCAACGCCCTCGCTGCCTCTGACCACATAGGCATTGTAAGAAGTGCCATTGGCGGTTTTTAAGATGATGTCAAAGTTGCGTAAATTGGGATCAAGAGCACCTATCCAGTGTACCCTGGGTGATAACGCAACGGCTTGGGGTATGCCATCAACCGTTAATACCGGCAGCTTACTCATGACCGCAATTTGCTTGTGCAAGTGTCCGAGGGCAGCTTTCCATATCCGAAGTTTCCACGATTTTTTCTAAGCCTATCCAGTTGTTCACCGTTTGCTGATCGAATCCTGCCATCAAGTTGTTGCCCACTTGCATTAAGGGGCGGCGTATTAACAACGGATTTTCCAGCATCAGCGCCAGCGCTTCCTGTTCGGTCAGTTTATCGGGTTCAATCTCGCCGTGTTTGATCGCCGGTGCACTGTAATTGAACCAATCCCGCACCGGCAATGCACCGAAAAAAGCGCGCAAGCGTTCAGGCGGCCAGGATTCAGTTAATAAATTTCTTTCCACAACCTGATGCCCCGCCGCTGTTAACAGTTTCTTTTGCCGGCTATTGTTAATACAACCGGGTTTTTCGTAGAAAGTGACAGTGGCCATCAGATATGTCCTTGGTTTTACTTTGTCAGGTTAGTAAGCAAGATCGTCATACCCGCCGGGAAGCGGGTATCCAGTGCCATGGATGGCGAGCTTAAATACTTCCATGTAGCCTGGATTCCGGCACAAATCTGTCTGGAACAGATTTGCATTAACCAGAAGGGCGTCAGGCAGGATAGCCTGACGTGAATCCCTGCCGGAATGACAATCTTGTAGAAAATTGATCATGTAATCCAACAAAGTAGAGTTAATTAATGAGACTGGAGCTCAGCCATGGCTTCTGCCATTTTTTCCAGTGGAATTCCGGTTAAAGAGCCGGGCGGATTAATAGCCTCGCCCAATGAATTCAAAATAGCACCTTCAATCGGGCAGATGCTGGCGCATTGAAAAACAGGGAAGTCACCTTCACATTCGGTGCATTTTTTAGGATCCACCAAAAAATGCGGTTTGGCCTCATAAATGGCTTTACTCGGACAAACCGGCTCACAGGCAAAACAATTAACACAAGACTCAATAATTTTTACTGCCATAACAGACTCCTGAACCGTAGGTTGGGTTAGCGATAGCGTAACCCAACGGGGTGGCCTCGATTGTTGGGTTACGCTATCGCTAACCCAACCTACACAACTGCTTTTTATGCAGTCGCCCTAACCGCTTCGGGCTTTGCATCCAGCTTGCCCGCTGCCGCCATTTCTTTATAAACCGCCATGACCGCTTCTTCAATAGGCTCCATTGCATGTTCACCGTTTGGCGCGATACCCGCTGCTTCCAGCATTTCCCAGGGTTCATAACCGACCTTGGAACACAAAACCGCTTCACAACCTGCCAAAGCACGGATAGTCACCTGCAAAGTGCTTTCACCGTCGCCGCAAGTACTGTCGCCTCCGCAATATTGATCGGCTTTGCGATGACTGATAAAACGCACACCGTCCGGCGAGGCCTCATAAATCAGAAACTCCTTTGCATGACCAAAGTGCATGTTGATTACTCCCTGTATGTTGCTGCGCCTTTTCGGCTTTTTCCAGACGTTTACTGTCCATTTCAGCCTGTATGGCTTGATGAATCACCTTGCGTTTTTCCATCGCTGCCTGATAATCAATTTCCATATCCTCAATCTTGTCCAGCGTAAATTCATCACCGCGATCTTCACCCAGCATGCCCACGGCATCGGCTCGGCATTGGCGGCAATGGCGCATCATGTTCATATCGCCGGAACAGCTATCTTGCAGGTCTTGCAGTTCATCGGGCGTAGGCCCGCGTTGCCCCATCACGCCATAGAAAGTCCCATGTTCAGCTTCGGCAATCAGCGGCATCACGTTGTGCAAAAAAGCACCTTTGGATTTAACGACTTTACTGACTTCCGCCAAATGCTGATCATTAACACCGGGAATCATCACTGAATTGACCTTGACCAAAATGCCCTTGGCAATCAGCATTTCCAGACCTTTCTGTTGTTGTTCGATCAGGATTTTTGCGCCTTTTACACCTTTAATGCGCCGATTTTTCCAGAAAATCCACGGATAAATTTTCGCGCCTATTTCAGGATCAACCGTATTAATGGTGATAGTGACATGATCGATATTGTGCTTGGACAACTCTTCTACCGCATCGGGCAATGCCAGGCCGTTCGTTGATACGCACAATTTAATATCGGGAGCTTCCTGGCTTAAACGCCTGAAGGTTTCAAACGTACGCTCGGGATTCGCTAACGGATCACCAGGACCGGCAATGCCTAATACGGTCATTTGCGGAATATTGGCCGCCACCGCCATGGTCTTTTTAACCGCCTGATCTGGCGTCAACAATTCTGAAACCACACCGGGGCGTGATTCATTGGCGCAATCGTATTTGCGGTTACAGTAATGGCACTGGATGTTACAGGCCGGCGCAACTGCGACATGCATACGGGCAAAGTAATGATGAGCATCTTCTGAATAACACGGATGATTCTGTACCTTTTCCCGGATAGAATCAGGCAATGTATCCATTTGATTTTCGGTAGTGCCGCAAGAACTGGCTGAGCAGCCGCCTTTTGCTGCGGGTGCATCGTTTAATACTGGCAATTGCATCGGATTGACCTCGTAAGTTACATTTACTAAAACTAAAAGCACAGGCCATGCCAACACCACTATTTTATTTTTATGTTATTGATTTAACGGTTTGTTATTTTTTTGGGTTGAGTAGATTGTCGTAAACACAACAGTCATGATTTAGGGTTTTGTTATTAACAGCACAAGATTTTCTGGTTTTTTGTTAATCTTTAGAGATTTTCTCTAGTCGGTAGATGGATTAGTTGTAAACTACAAATGGATAAACTAAAGGCAGGCATGAATAAATAATAAAAAAGCCAAATGGT
>NQJG01000155.1 GCA_002256465.1 Methylococcaceae bacterium NSP1-1
TTGAGCGCACAAAACCAAGATAGCCTGAATTATAAAAGTGCCGGCGTTGATATTGCGGCAGGTAACGAACTAGTTGAGCGCATCAAGCCTATTGCCGCCAGAACACGCACGGCAGGCGTTATGGCTGGGCTGGGCGGATTCGGCTCAATGTTTGAACTGCCACTGGATCGTTATCAGAACCCAATTCTGGTTTCAGGAACCGATGGCGTAGGAACCAAGCTAAAACTGGCTATAGATTTAGGCATCCATAATACTGTAGGTATCGATCTGGTTGCCATGTGCGTCAATGACATTATTGTACAAGGCGCAGAGCCTTTGTTTTTCCTTGATTATTTTGCTACTGGTAAATTGGATGTTGATACCGCTGCATCAGTTATTGCCGGCATAGGTAAAGGCTGTGAATTGGCTGGCGCAGCACTGGTCGGCGGCGAAACTGCGGAAATGCCCGGCATGTATGCTGATGGTGAGTATGATCTGGCGGGTTTTTGCGTTGGTATTGTGGAAAAAAGCAAAGTGCTGGACGGCAGCAAAATCAAAGCCGGCGATAAGCTAATCGGTATTGCATCGTCCGGACCGCATTCTAATGGCTACTCGTTAATCCGAAAAATAATTGCCCGCAGCAATTCAGCTCTCACTGACTCCTTTGATGGCAAAACATTAGGGGAGGCCTTGCTCGAACCAACCAGAATTTATGTTAAATCGTTATTATCATTATTGGATAAAGTGCCTGTACATGCTTTTGCTCACATTACCGGCGGCGGTTTAACCGAGAATTTACCGCGAGTACTTCCGACAGGAATAAATGCCAATATTGACCTTTCCTCCTGGACGTTTCCTAACATTTTCTTATGGCTACAGGAACAGGGCAATGTATCTCAAGCAGATATGCTAACTACCTTCAATTGTGGTATCGGCATGATAGTTTGCGTTGCTGCAGAAGATGAAATAGCGACCCTTGAAACTCTGCAATCCTTAGGTGAAACTGTTTTTGTTATTGGAGAACTCATTGAATCTGAAGGAAAACCTGAAGTCAACTATATTCATCGCAAATTATAACCGTTCAGCCCTCATCACGTTGGCCGGGCTAAAGCGCCCCACTAACATAGGCATCAACTTAAAATATAAAACCGAAGACATGAAGTTCACAAAGAAATAATGTCGCTTGCAGATTGATAGCACGACAGAAAGTTCTCGAATGCATCCAACTTCAATAATTACCATGCAAAAACTACCCATAACACTCTATCGTACAGCCCAGGTTAGAGCGCTTGACCATATTGCTATACAGGAACAGGGGCTTTCCGGTCTTGAATTAATGAGCAGGGCCGGTTATGAAGTTTTTCAATGCATCAGAAATAAATGGCCGGATGCTCTGTCAGCAGCCGTTTTTTGTGGCGCCGGCAATAATGCGGGGGATGGTTATATTGTTGCCCTATTGGCTTTGGAAGCAGGATTGAAGGTCAGTGTTTATAGCCTTTCAGACCCCGTAAATCTCAAAGGTGATGCGCTTACTGCCTACCAGAACTATATTGACGCAAAGGGAACGGTTATTCCATTTCAGCGCGAAGAAGTTATTGATGCGGATGTCATTGTTGATGCATTGCTAGGAACAGGACTGGATCGGCCAGTAGCAGGGATTTATGCACTAGCCATTCAGGTTATCAATAAGTCATCAGCCCATATTGTTGCTGTGGATAGCCCTTCGGGATTGAATGCGGATACCGGTAATGTGATGGGATGTGCTGTAAAAGCGGATAGCACGGTTACGTTTATTGGTTTGAAACAGGGTTTATTCACCGGGCACGCTGCTGATTACTGCGGTGAAATTTTTTATGCCTCATTAGGTGTGCCCGATGCTGCTTTTCAAGCTGTTTCTTCATCGGCGATTCGTGTTGTTAAAACACCGCTGCCACGTCGTGATCGTTGTTCACATAAAGGTAATTATGGACATGTGCTGATTGTGGGTGGCGATCGAGGCTATTCCGGTGCGGCAAGACTGGCCGGTGAAGCGGCTTTGCGAGTGGGCGCCGGATTGGTTAGTGTAGCAACACGGACTGAGCATGCAGGGTTTATGAACCTGAACAGGCCGGAATTAATGTGTCATGGCGTGGAAACTGCCGTGCAATTGGCGGCATTGCTGGAAAAGTCCAATGTCGTTGTGATAGGCCCCGGCTTAGGGCAATCTGATTGGGCAAAGGATCTGTTTAAAGCGACGATAAGTGCTCAAAAACCGTTGATAATTGACGCTGATGGTTTGAATCTCTTAGCTCGTTCGCCTGTAACAAACTCTGACTGGATTTTAACGCCACATCCGGGTGAAGCGTCCCGGTTATTAAACCGTTCTACTGCTGAAATTCAAAATGACCGCTTTGCTTCTGTTTCGGCTCTTCAGACTATATATGGCGGCGTTGTCGTTCTAAAAGGCGCAGGCACATTGATTGCCTCTGAAGATGAAATTGCAGTTTCTACAACAGGGAATCCGGGAATGGCTTCAGGAGGCATGGGTGATGTGCTTGCAGGCGTGATTGCTGGCTTAAGGGCTCAAGGCTTATCTTTGAAAAATGCGGCTCAACAAGGGGTTTATAGTCATGGGCGAGCGGCTGATTTGGCCGCAGAAAAAGACGGGGAAAGAGGTTTATTAGCCAGTGATTTGATACCCTATCTCAGAAGAGGCTTTTGATGCAGAAATATCTGGATAGTACAGAAGAAACAGAAGCGTTTGGCGCGGAATTATTTAAGTTTTTACCTTCAAAATGTCTGATTTTTTTATATGGCGATTTAGGTGCGGGGAAAACAACATTGGTTAGAGGTTTTCTTCGAGCTGCCGGGTATAACGGCGCGGTTAAAAGCCCAACCTATACGTTAGTGGAAGAATACACGATCAACCGTCGCAAGATATTTCATTTTGATCTATATCGAGTGACTGATCCTGAAGATCTGGAATGGATAGGCATAAGAGATTATCTTGACCAGGACAGCGTATGCTTTGTTGAATGGCCGGATAAGGGTAAAGGATTTTTGCCCGAACCCGATAGAGTTGTTACTTTAATAACGCAAGGGCTTGGAAGGTTGCTAAATATGGAGTATAGTCCTAAAAAAAACTTGTAAGGTATCTATAAAAACAACGGCATACTGCTATAATTTAATCCAAATTGTTGCCTTTGGGGGTATTGCTATGAAAAATTACTGGAACGTCTTGTTTTTCTTGGGATTACAGTTATTGTCTGTGTCGAGTTATGCACAGCAAGTCAATGTAAATTCGTTGCGCTATACCACAACCTCAAAGCAAAATCGCATGATGTTTGATGTAACAGCATCACCACAACATCGCCTTTTCGTTATGGATAATCCACCGCGTTTGGTCATTGATATTAAAAATGCCCAGCTAAATCGTGCATTAAGCCAACCATCGACAGCCCATCCATTATTTGACCGCGTGCGTGCGGGAACAAAAAATAACACTGATTTAAGAATTGTCGTTGATTTAAAAACACCGATTAGTTCAAACAACTTCT
>NQJG01000321.1 GCA_002256465.1 Methylococcaceae bacterium NSP1-1
GGCGATACGCGCGCAATTGGCTTTGCGCCGTGAGTGGCATGAACAGGACATGGCGCTGAACAAAGTGGACGTTTGGCTGCCGGATGCCTTGGCGGTCAAGTATCCGAATGCCTCTAAAGAATGGGGCTGGCAGTATGTGTTTGCGGCGAAAAATTACTCTTTCGATCCCCGCAGTAAAACCGAACGCCGTCATCATGTCGAAGAAAAACAGGTACAGCGCTATGTAAAGAAAGCGGCACTTGCGGCAGGCATTGCCAAGCCAACAACGCCGCACACCTTGCGCCATTCGTTTGCAACTCATTTACTGCAAAATGGCTACGATATTCGCACGGTGCAGGAGTTGTTAGGGCATTCGGATGTCAGTACGACCATGATTTACACTCATGTGTTGAACAAGGGTGGCAAAGGGGTGTTGAGTCCCTTGGATCAACTCTGACCGGAGCATATCGTGTCAGTTTGAGACCTTCAAATGTAATTTGACGTGCACTGATAATGCGCATAATATGTGCGCATGACAAAACTCAGGAGATGCCCCGATGCGAAAAATTTATGATACAAATGCTCCCAAAAAGCCTGCAAACTTAAGCATTAACAGCGACTTGCTTAACGAAGCAAAATCTCTAAAAATAAATTTATCGGCCACCCTTGAGGCCGCTTTGCTTAGTGAATTGAAAGCCGCTCGCCGAGACCTTTGGTTAGCCGAAAACAAAGAGGCAATAGATGCCTGCAATAAACTTGCAGAGTCACACGGTCTTTTTGCTGACAAGCACCGGGTATTCTGATGGCTCAGTTTGATTATTACGCAAATGCGGATAAAGACACCAACAGGACTTACCCATTTATTGTTGATGTTCAAGACGCTCTATTAGACGGGCTCAACTCAAGGGTGGTGATCCCCCTGACACCGTTATCCGACCTCGAAAAATCTTACCCAAAAAATCTATGCCCGGAAATTACAATTGAAGGTAAGGAGTACTCGCTACTTACCCATCAAATGGCAAGCGTATCAACGCGCACCTTAAGTCATTGCGAAGGTTCACTGGCTCATATCAGGAGCGAAATTATTTCAGCGATCGACTTTCTGTTTACAGGCATTTAACTAAATGAAAAATAATAAGTCGAGCGAAGTCCAGAGTTATCTGGATATATGTATCGCCACTCAACAACTGACTTTTTTTGCGGATGGGTTAAATGTGCGGCATTACCCCGTTTCCACCGCCAAAAATTTATTGGTAGACGCACCACAGGAGAAATCTATAGCGCTGAACTGGGTAAGCAATATCCACAGCGTGACTGGATATTAACCCGGATTCTCTGGCTAGGCGGCCTGGAGCCAGGGAAAAACCGTTATGGCAAAGTCGATACCACCTGGCGTTACATTTACATACACGGCTGTCCTGATGAATTAATGACAGGAATCCCTGATTCGCATGGCTGTATCCGCATGAAAAATGCCGATATGCTGGATTTGTTTAATCGTGTGGACGCGGGGATTAAGGTTTATATTCATGAATAAATTACGAATTGTTGCAGGCATAGAATACGATGGAAGTGGTTTTTCAGGCTGGCAATGGCAAACCAATCAACGTAGCGTGCAACAGGTGCTCGAACAGGCCTTGTCAAAAGTCGCCAATCATCCTGTTTCGGTAATTTGCGCAGGCAGGACCGATACCGGGGTTCATGCCCTTGAACAAGTCGTCCATTTTGATGTCGAGAGTGAACGTGAACTTCATGCCTGGATGCTCGGCGGTAATAGTAACTTGCCCGATGATGTCAGAATTACCTGGGTCAAGCATGCAGTAGCCGATTTTCATGCCCGCTACAGCGCCATTGCCCGCTTTTATCGTTATATTATTCTTAACCGTCCCATTAAATCGGCGCTGTTACGCAATCAGGTGACCTGGTGCCATGCTCCGCTGGACGCCGAAAAAATGCACGAGGCTGCGCAACACTTGATCGGACAACATGATTTTTCCTCATTCCGGGCGCAGGGCTGTCAATCCAAAAGCCCATGCCGGGCGATGTACTTTATTGATGTTTACCGGGAGAAAGACAAAGTCATTATCGATATTTCTGCCAATGCTTTTTTGCATCACATGGTTAGAAATATAGCGGGGGTTTTAATGGATATAGGCATAGGAAAACAACCGATAGAATGGACGCAAGAGCTGCTTGAAGTTAAAAGCCGCAAGCTAGGCGGGATAACTGCGCCGCCGGATGGTTT
>NQJG01000018.1 GCA_002256465.1 Methylococcaceae bacterium NSP1-1
AGCAACTCATCGTATAAAAACTTTTCAAAAGACAATGCCTTGTCTTTTGCGCTGAGTACTTTATCTTCAAACGACTTTAACTCCTCGGTAATGTAACGTTCAGCGCCTTTTAAGGTCTGTTTGCGGGTGTAATGCGCGGGTACTTTTTCAGAGTGTAAATGAGAAATCTCAATATAATAGCCATGTACGCGGTTGTAATTGACCTTTAGATTATTAATGCCGGTTGCCGCCTTTTCCCGGTTTTCCATGTCAAGCAAAAATTGATCTGCATTTTGGCTTAAATGTCGTAAATTATCCAGTTCCTGATTATAGCCCGGTGCGATTACTCCGCCGTCTCGGATAAGCACCGGCGGATTATCAATGATGGCTTGTTGCAGCAGCTTTAATATCTCCGGCTGCTCGCCAATTTTTATGCTGAGTTGGGCGAGTTGGAGGTTTTCACTGGTCGCCAGTACCTGTTGTAATACGGGTAACACCGCCAGGGTATTGCGCAATACCAATAAATCGCGTGGACGAGCTGATTTTAAGGCGATACGCGAACTAATTCTTTCAATATCGCCCACTTGTCGCAGGTGGGTTTGCACATTCTTATACACATTACCATTGAGTAATGTATCAACACAGGCGTAACGATTATTAAGAATGTGGTGATTGCGTAAAGGTCTATTGATCCAGCGCCTCAAACAGCGACTGCCCATGGCGGTGGCGGTCTTGTCCAATACACCAAATAGCGTGTATTGCAGGTGTCCCGAGGGATGATAATCCAGTTCAAGATTGCGGCGGCTGGAAGCATCCAGCAAAATGCTGTCATCACTGCTTTCTGTGCGGATGTTCTGAATATGAGGTAACGCGCCTTGCTGGGTATCTTTAACATAGAGCAATAAAGCGCCTGCTGCAGCAATGGCTGCGGGTAAGTTATCACAGCCAAAACCCTTTAAATCAAGCGTATTGAATTGTTTCAACACCTGTTGCCTGGCGCTTTCCGGGTCAAAATGCCAGGGTGGTCTTCTGCATAATCCGCTACGTTGTTGTAAGATTGAAGGCAACGGCCAGTCTTCGCTAAACAGCAACTCAGCTGGATTAAGGCGACTTAGTTCACTGAGTAACTGGTCTTCGGATGCCACCTGTTGCAAGACAAAGCGCCCGCTGGTTAAATCCAGGCTGGCAATGCCTTGCTGCGTTCCCAAGCTGGAGCTTGTGGACGAGCACACCGCGACCAACAGATTATCTTTCCGGTCTTCAAGCAAGGCTTCGTCCGTGACTGTGCCAGGTGTAACAATCCGCACAACTTTACGCTCGACAGGGCCTTTAGATGTCGAGGGATCACCGATTTGTTCGCAAATGGCGATGGATTCACCATTTCTTAATAGTCTGGCAAGATAGCCCTCAGCAGCGTGATAGGGTATTCCTGCCATAGGAATCGGCAAGCCGGATGATTGGCCTCGACTGGTTAAAGTAATATCCAGTAATTGCGAGGCTTTTTTAGCATCATCAAAGAACAGTTCGTAAAAATCCCCCATGCGATAGAATAAAAGGGTATCAGGGTGATCTGATTTGATGCGCAAATATTGCTGCATCATGGGTGTGTGCTGGTCGGCAGGTTTTTGTTTTATACTCATGGTTCTATTTTATCTGAAGTCGCACGGGGCCACATCATGGATAATGAATTATTCGAACTTGCACAGCAACTGGGTCAGTTATTAAAGTCGAAAGAGAAAAAAATAGCCACTGCCGAGTCTTGTACCGGTGGATGGATTGCTCAAATCATTACCGAGGTTTCGGGAAGTTCAGCCTGGTTTGATCGGGGGTTTGTAACTTACAGTAATGCAGCAAAAATGCAAATGCTAGGTGTTAAACCCGAGACACTTGATAAATTCGGTGCGGTGAGCGCTCAAACGGCAACACAAATGGTCAATGGCGCTTTAGCCCATAGTGATGCAGATTGCGCCATTGCCGTGACTGGCATTGCAGGGCCGGACGGAGGCACAGCAGAAAAACCAGTAGGCACTGTATTTATTGCCTGGGCAGACAAAAACAAGGATGTTAAGGTGGTTCAAAAGAAATTAATGGGCAACAGGCATCAAATCAGAAGGCAAACGGTGAAAATTGCTCTTGAGGGGTTGGAGTTATGATAACAAAAAAGCTTAACCAGCAATCCTGGGAATGCTCGGTGTAGGTTAAATATTGGATTTTTCAGCCATATTTTCAGATTTAATACAGTATTGACTGCCTGATTTACTCACGATCAGAAGCCAAATTCAGATTCATCAAAATCGTCGAATTGTTCTTTTAAACGCTTTTTTTCCCAATAGATTTCAATTTTTCTACGTGAATCTCTTTTGACGGTTTCTTCTTCAAGGCTTTCGGAAAGCGCTACAAAATCGCCACCTTCAAAAATATCATCGTCGTCGGTATCAGTTTCCGGGTTATTTGGTGCGCTTGGTTTACTCGCTGATTTAGAAGATGCTTTAGTCATTTCTATACTCTCAATAAAAAATACATATTAAAATCGTAACATAGTCGTAATGTAAAGCAAAAAATAATATCCTTACATACTGAATCCTGGATCAATTCAGCATCAATTCGATATCATGATTAATCTTTGCAAAGCATTAATCACATGTTATTAAATAATGTGGCAGGGCAGGCATTGTGTAACATGAAACTTTACAACTTTGAATACCGGGTTACGCTACCATGGTCAATAAATGCTGTAAACCTGATTTAGATAAGCTAGATAAACAAATAAGGAAAAAGATCATTTATGAAAAACAATCCAGTTGACGCAGTTTCTGCCGTCGATATCTTTTCTTCAGATTTTATGATTGGCAATGTTGGGACGCCATTTGTAATGGGCCTTGCGGTCGGCTATTTCGCTAAAAAAATGTTGCTCATGGCCTTGTTTCTGTGCGGTGGGGCAATCGTGTTACTGTTTGTTGGCGAATATTATGGTATCGCTGAAATTAATGATATAAATCTGCAAGAGGCAACTGATTCAGCAACTGACTTTGCAAAACAATCCGGTGATTTTCTGGTTAAACGCCTGTCGAGAATTACCAGCAAAGGCGTTAGTGCGGTGGGTGGTTTCTTTGTTGGGTGTAAGCTGGGTTAGGTCTTCAGGTTATTACAAGATTTAAAGGTTTAATATTTTTTGGCTCATTCATCTGTCCTTCTGAATAACCATTCTCTTGCTTTTTCTGTGATAGCGGATACCGCAAGATGGGATGTTTTACGCTGTACTGAAATAGCATAGAAACGAATAATCAAATTCTGGGCGCGTCCAATTGGAATAACTGCATGCTTTTTTTCTAATTCTGTTTTGATAGCGGAGGGTGCGGCAAAAATACCGACACCTGCTTGACCAAACTCCTTCATTAATGCGCTATCATCAAACTCACCAACAATGCATGGATGAATATGCAATTTATCAAACCATTGCTGCAGTTGAACCCTTATACCCGTTGCGTTGCCCGGCAATAAGAATGGAGCATTATTCAGGCATCCCGGGAAGTCTTTTTTTAAAGTATCAGTTAGTTGCGGGGTAGCAAAAAAAGTAAGATCAGACTCTCCCAACGGGTGACTGAAACATTGGATATTAATGTCTGGCGGTATAGCGCTATCGGATATGACCAGATCAAGTTTATGTAGTACAAGATCGCCCAGCAAGGTATTAAGATCATTTTCCTTACAGCAAATACGTACTGATTCCGGTAAATGTAAGGCCGGCTCCAGGAGTCGATAAGCAATAGATTTAGGTACAACATCAACAATACCGACCTTGAACGTTAAGACTGTTTTTTCGGGTTGATTATGAATGGCATTTTGCAGTTCACTACCCAGGGAAAAAATTTCATCGGCATATGTTAAAACCATACGCCCTATATCCGTGAGTTCAAGATGACGGCCTACGCGATCAAATAATGCCACGCCCAGAGATTCTTCCAGTAAACTCAGTTGCACGCTGATAGTTTGAGGAGTGAGGTTTAATTGCTCGCTGGCTTTAACTATACTTTTTTCGTTAGCAACCATCCAAAAATAGTGCAGGTGTTTGTAATTTATCATGATGAAATAAATGCTCTGATATTTGATGAATAAATAATTCGATGTGTTTACTAACACGAGCTATTTTAAAAGCGATAGTTCGAATAATTCGATCTAATTGTAAATAATATTCGACTTTTTATTTATTAAAAGCCGATGTAAGTTAAAGTTTCATTTTGAAGTAACCATCAGGAGTAGATCATGATAATTGATATTCAAGCCCGTAACTTTTCCTTGACTGAAGCACTACGTGGTTATGTCGTTAAACGCATCAACAGCGCTTTAACTGGCAATAACGATTATATCCAGCGTATTGTGGTACGTCTTTCAGATGTTAATGGCCCCAAAGGCGGTATTGATAAACGCTGCCATATTCAGGTGGTTATTCCTCATCAGCCTGATGTGGTTATTGACGATGTTGAATGTAATCTCTATGCTGCCGTGGACATTGCAGCCAATCGTGCGGGTTGCACGGTAAGCCGGCATGTTGCCAAATACCGGAGACATAATCGGTCAATGCGGTCATTTGATTCGAGCATGTCGCCTGTTTAATAATTATTCTGATCCTTTCTTCGAGAGGGGTTAGGCGCGATTATCGTAGCCAAAGCCCCTCCATCAAGATAATATTTTTGGGATACTAATACATAAATGTTACGCAAAATCTTAATCGCCAATCGTGGTGAAATTGCTGTCCGCATCATTCGCGCCTGTGCTGAAATGGGGATACGCTCAGTAGCTATCTATTCGGAAGCTGACCGATTTGCCCTGCATGTTAAAAAAGCGGATGAATCCTACTGCATTGGTAGTGAACCTCTGGCGGGTTATCTTAACATCTATGGTTTGGTAAATCTTGCGGCAACCACGGGGTGTGATGCTATTCATCCGGGTTATGGATTCCTTTCCGAAAATGCTCAATTTGCAAGAGCATGCAATGAACGCGGCATTATTTTTATCGGTCCTGAAGCGGATGTCATTTATCGTATGGGCGATAAAACCGAAGCCAGAAAGGCAATGATAGCAGCGGGTATTCCCGTCACGCCAGGTACTGAGGGTAATCTTGACAACATTGAAGAAGCATTGTCCGTTGCTGAAAAAATTGGTTACCCGGTTATGCTCAAAGCCACATCCGGTGGTGGTGGCAGAGGTATCAGACGGTGTGAGAGTGCCGATGAACTGCTAAGGAATTATCAGCGGGTTATTTCCGAAGCCACTAAGGCTTTTGGCAGCGCTGATGTATTTTTGGAAAAGTGCATAGTCAATCCGCGGCATATTGAAGTACAGATTCTGGCAGACCATCATGGCAATACCATTCATCTTTACGAGCGCGACTGTTCAATTCAACGCCGTAATCAAAAATTGATTGAAATAGCCCCGTCGCCACAACTGGATGAAGCGCAACGTCAGTACATCGGAGGATTGGCGGTGCTTGCCGCCAAGGCGGTTGGTTATACCAATGCCGGTACGGTGGAGTTTTTGCTTGATGATAACGACAGATTCTACTTTATGGAAATGAATACCCGTGTGCAAGTGGAGCATACGATTACTGAAACTATAACGGGCGTCGATATTATTGAAGAACAAATTCGGGTCGCTGCAAACTTGCCTCTACGTTTTAAACAGGAAGAGATAGGCAGGCGCGGTTATGCAATTCAGTTTCGGATTAATGCGGAAGATCCGCAAAACAGTTTTTTGCCCAGTTTCGGTAAAATTTCCCGCTATTACGCGCCGGGTGGTCCAGGCGTGCGCACTGACACGGCTATTTACACGGGATATGACATTCCGCCGTTTTATGATTCCATGGTTGCCAAGGTGATTGTCAGCGCGCATACCTGGGGCGATGTTATTAAACGTGGTGAGCGAGCCTTGCGCGACATGGGTTTATTCGGTATTAAAACGACCATTCCTTATTATCTGGAAATTCTGAGTCATCCGGAATTTTGTGCCGGCGTCTTTAATACCGGATTTGTCGAAAAGTACCCGGAGCTCATCAATTATTCAAATAAACCACGGCCTGAAATATTGGCCAGTGTTATCGCCGCTGTTATCGCGGCTCATACCGGTTTATGACATAAGGAAAAACCCATGCAAAAAGTTAATATTACTGACGTTATACTACGGGATGCACATCAATCCCTGATTGCAACCCGGTTGCGTACCGAGGACATGCTGCCGGCCTGTGCAATGCTCGATGACATTGGTTATTGGTCGCTGGAATGCTGGGGTGGTGCAACTTTTGATGCCTGTCTGCGGTTTCTGAAAGAAGATCCGTGGGAGCGCTTGAGCCAATTAAAAGCCGCATTGCCGAATACGCGTCTACAAATGCTGGTTCGGGGGCAAAATTTGCTGGGTTATCGTCATTACTCCGATGATGTGGTACGTGCGTTCATTCTGAATGCAGCGGAAAAAGGCATGGATGTGTTCCGTATTTTTGATGCGTTAAACGACATACGCAATTTAAAAACCGCTATTCAGGTTACCAAAGAAGCCGGCAAACATGCCCAAGGCACTATTTGTTACACCACCAGTCCGGTGCATAACATAACGAGTTTTGTTAATCTCGGTAAAGAACTGGCTGCCTTGGGTTGCGATTCGATCGCAATCAAGGACATGGCGGGTTTGCTGACGCCTTATATTACCAGCGCCCTGATAAAAGCACTTAAGGATGAGATTGACTTGCCGCTTCATTTACATTCCCATGCGACATCGGGTTTGGCTGAAATGTGTCAGCTGAAAGCCATAGAAGCGGGTTGCCAGCATATTGATACGGCACTGTCCTCCTGGTCTGGCGGCACCAGCCATCCACCTACCGAAAGCCTGGTAACAGCATTACGCGGTACAGGCTATGATACCGGTCTGGATCTGGATAAACTGCAAGCAGCAAACAGTTACTTTTCCAAGATCCGGAAAAAATATCGCCGCTTTGAAAGTGAGTTTACCGGTATCGATACACAAGTCCATATTTTCCAGGTACCCGGCGGTATGATCTCCAACCTGGCCAATCAACTGCGGGAAAGAAATGCCTTAGATCGTATTAGCGAAGTCTATAAAGAAATTCCTGAAGTCCGTAAAGATCTTGGTTATCCGCCACTGGTCACGCCCACTTCGCAGATTGTTGGAACCCAGGCCGTGCTGAACGTATTAACAGGCAAGCGTTATGAAACTATTACCAATGAAGTTAAACGCTACCTGCAAGGAGGTTATGGTAAGGCCCCTGCACCTGTTAATAGTGACCTGCAAAACCGCGCTATCGGCAAAGAAGAACTGATTGATTGCCGGCCTGCTGATCTGCTTAAACCCGAGTTTGAGAGCTTGCGTCAGGAAATCGGTTATCTGGCACAAAATGACGAAGATGTGCTCACTTACGCGCTGTTCCCTGAAGTCGGCAAACTGTTTCTGGAACAACGTTCAACAGGTAATCTGGTACCCGAACCCTTGGAATTGGAATCGAGAAAAGACGACGGCATTAAAAAAGCGCCAACAGAATTTAATGTAGCACTGCATGGTGAATCCTATCATGTTAAAGTGACTGGCGCAGGGCCAAAAAATCAGATGTTGCGACATTTTTATTTCACCGTAGACGGCGTTCCTGAAGATATTGTTGTTGAAACGTTGGATGAGATTGTTCTGGATGGTGGCGCTCAGGGTGCGGTTAAAAGCACCATTGCCAGCAAGCGCCCGCGTCCTTCATCTCCTGGCGATGTTGTGGCCAGTATGCCTTGTAATATCCTTGATGTTTTGGTCAAGGAAGGCCAGCAGGTGTTGGCGGGGCAGGGCGTATTGGTGACCGAAGCCATGAAAATGGAAACAGAAATTACTGCGCCGATAGCCGGTATGGTCAAAGCACTTTATGTTGTCAAGGGTGATGCGGTGAATCCCGATGAAGTGTTGATCGAGATTAGCGTATCCACGTGATTTACAAAGGCAACATGAAACCAATTTTTGCAGATGATGCAGCCATCGACTATGCAGCCAACTTATTGCGGCAGGGCCGCCTGGTTGCATTTCCAACCGAGACGGTCTACGGTTTGGGTGCTGACGCTTCCAATTCTGATGCAGTTCGACGAATTTTTCAAGCCAAAGGCCGACCAGCCGACCATCCTCTCATCGTTCATATTCCCAGTGCCGACAGCCTTAACGATTGGGCTCTGACCGTACCTGATGCAGCAAAACAATTGGCGGCTCGATTCTGGCCCGGCCCCCTTGCAATGATATTGAATAAAAGACCCGAAGTTCCGTTAATAGTTACCGGCGGTCAGCAAACTGTCGGATTGCGTATGCCTGATCATCCGGTAGCCTTGCGTTTACTACGGGCATTCGGTGGCGGAATTGCCGCCCCCTCAGCTAACCGCTTCTGCAGGATTAGCCCGACTCAAGCAGCCCATGTGGAAGAAGAGCTGGGTGATGCTGTTGATCTGATTCTCGATGGTGGCGCTTGCCAAGTGGGTGTGGAATCAACCATTGTTGATTTGAGCGGAAACCGGCCAAAGTTGCTGCGACCGGGTCACATTACCCGGCTCGAAATTGAAGCTGTTTTACAAACTGAACTGATAATTGTTTCCCCACAATCAGAACAAACGAATCAACAGGAGGTGCGCGCACCCGGCATGATGGCGGTTCACTATGCGCCATCAACGATGGCTATGCTGTGCCCGGCTGACCGTTTAACGGAAATAATTCAGGAATTGACCTTGCGTGAAAAAAGAATCGGCATACTGGCGTATAACCTTGATCAGGCAGAAAACAGGTTAACCCGGGTTATCCGTATGCCTGAGCAAGCAGAGGATTATGCACAGGCCCTATATACATCATTACGCGAACTGGATAGTCTGCAACTGGATATGATTCTTGTAGAAAAACCGCCTAATACTGAAGCATGGCAGGCGATAAATGATCGTCTTTGCAAAGCAACCTCAGCTTTTTAACTTAAAAATTTTATTTAACCACAGAGGCACAGAGAGCACAGAGAAAAATTATCATTTTCCAGGCACTACGAGAAGATAGCCTTGAGATAATCCATTATGATTGGCCAAGTGCCTTAAAACCAGCCCAGGCAATCTCAACACCAATGCAAAGCACAAAAAAAGCGAGAATTTTCGATAGCGCCAAAGCGCCGGCGGCTGAAAATTTCCTGGTCATATATTTAAGATTACGGTAGCAAAGG
The DNA here is from genome assembly GCA_002256465.1 of Methylococcaceae bacterium NSP1-1. Classification (GTDB taxonomy): domain Bacteria; phylum Pseudomonadota; class Gammaproteobacteria; order Methylococcales; family Methylomonadaceae; genus Methylobacter_C. The sequence continues at coordinate 9,203 of NQJG01000018.1, forward strand.
GAGACGACAACGCACATCAGGAAAATTCCAATAACCGCAGCGCCTTGCTCAAGTGTTACAAGAAGCAGTGAGTCTCGATTCAAATGTGCGCTAAAGGTCAAAACAACAGCCATCCCTCCTGGGCCAACTGTCAGGGGAAAGGTAAAGGGGTAAAAAGCCTTGGGTTCAATTGACGAAACGGGGTGATCAATACCTTTTTCAACTGCTGGACTACCGGTATCTTTTTGATTCAATAGTTGCCATCCCATAAAGGATAAGAGCCGTTCCGATGGGATTAACAACCGGGAACAGGGCAGCGAAAATCATGGGAATAATTTTTAGAGCAATAATTAAACTGTCCATTGGCTTATGTTATCAAGCTGAAATAGATGGCATTGTTGATTATTAATCAACATCAAAGCAAACACTTTAATTTTCGGCATGCTCTTGTTGGATTTGGGTGTATTTATTTTTCAGTCATGACGGTGATCCTCGTCTACATCGACCTGCCCCGAGAGCTGGCGCCAGATGTGTGACCAAGCCATGCCAACGGCGAGAATAGCCGCGATGACAACCAGGGCCACGTAGCTCAGCGCCTCTTGGCCAGTTGATAACCAGCCCAAGTCGAATACGAGCCAGGTAAGTGAACCGAAAAAGGCCAGCGCGAGAATAAGGCCCAACAGGCCGAGCGATTCCAGGGTCGCATGCAGGAAGAGGAACCAGCCGATCACCAGAACCACTCCGGCAAAGACCAGTTCGGCAATTGTTATGTTCGGAGGGGCGTCGATGAGCCAGTGGACGTAGGACCAGCCTGTAGGGTTCCAGGTGGCAAAGACTAGAACAAGGGCTGCCAGAAAGCGTATCAATATTTTTAGCATGTTCTACCTGTCCATCGTCGTGACCGCCTCAATGGCTGCCATAGTTGCAAATGCTTTCATAGATCGCGTTCCTTGATATTGTTTTTGGAAATGCGTATTGAATTAAGCAAATCGTTATAGTTTAGGAAATCCAATCCCATATGTAAAATATTTGATATAACTTGTTCACCCGGGAATTAACGCCGTGACCAAATAGGTTTTGTACATGATTTTTTTCGATCAAATTTTACGGTTGAAGTATCCAGTAGTAATCTAGGCGTTGTAACAGAAACAACTTGATAAAATTCGCGCATTTCCAAGGAGAAACGAAGATGAAATCTGAAACAGCAACTCAAGGCAAGATCACAAAAATGGTTTTTGGTGCAGATGCCATTGAGATTAAAGCGACGATTCCTGATGCCCATATTGAACACACTCTCTCACGGTTTAACCTCACTCTTGATAACGACGAAGAGCGCTACATTTACTTTTTCGACACACCATCGCTGGACTTGCTTAAGGCGGGCATTATTGCACGTACCAGGCGAATAGTTGGCGAAGAACACGAAAGACCACACGATACAACACCAGGAATAACAGAAGAAGACATAAAAACGCAATTCCAGTGGTTTCAAGATCGAGGCCGACGCCAGCGAAAAAGGAATCGTCAAATCTGCATCCTTTACCATGCCGGTGAAAAAGGGCCTGATCAAAGCTGTTGTCGATGGCGAGAAGTCAATCGCAAAACTGTTCACCAAAGACCAGGAAGATTTTCTTGCCGAAATGGCGAACTATCCGATCGACTACTCGGCATTAGCGATACTTGGACCGCTAAAGGCCAACCGCTGGAAATTCGAAGACCCGGCCAGTCCATGGAAGATCACTGCCGAGCTATGGCGACGTGAGGATGGCGAGCGGTTGATGGAGATGTCAATCAAGGCGCCAATCGTACAGGCAGCGGCGGCCATTGGCGGTTTCATGGCTTTCCTCGCAGAGGTGGGTGCCGAGCGTGACACTAAGCAGCAAACCAAGACGCATTGGGCACTCGATTTCTACGCGGCGAAGATCAGGGCCAAAGGAAATAAGTAGTATCCACCCGAGATAATATATGATGAGCGAAATTATTCCACGCTGGGAATGGCGCAGTTTTGGCTTGCACTTTGGCGACGCCGAAGTACGTCTCAAAACGCACGGCACTGACAAGTTGCGGCACAGCGACGAGATTTATCTCCTGTCTTCGATTAGCGACGCCAATGTTAAAATCCGTGAAGGGCAAATGGATATCAAGCGTCTGGAGCAAACGGATGCGCATGGATTCGAGCAGTGGCGACCGGTACTGAAAGAAGCTTTTCCTTTACCCGCTGCCGCTATGCAGGCAGTGTTCGTTGCACTTGGCGTTACTACAACGCAAGAGTACAAACCGATTATGCTTGATCAGCTTCTTGCCGAAGTGACATCCGATTCCAGAATGCGAACGCTTGAGGTTCACAAAGCCCGCACTCGTTTCCATCTGGAAGGTTGCATGGCGGAACTGACCGAGGTTACCGCGAACGGCGAAACCATTCGCACTATTGCCGTCGAATCCGAAGACCCTGCCTGCATCGTCGCCGCTTTACGAGCGCTGGGTCTCGAGGGGGTCAAAAACGTCAGCTATCCATGCGGGCTCAAACGGCTCGTAAAAATGACGACTGAGGTTTTAACGATGCCACACGACCAAGCACCACGTTACGCTACGATCGACATCGGCACCAACTCAATCAAGTTCCACATCGGAGAGCGCCTGAGCAACGGGACTTGGCGCAAGATTATTGACCGTGCCGAGGTTGTTCGCCTGGGCGAAGGGCTCAAGGAAACGGGAGTATTTAACGATCAGGCAATGGCGCGAGCATCTGCCGCTATTGCCAATATGGCTGAGGAGGCACAACGCAATTGCGTTACCGCTCTCGCTGCCGTGGCCACTATGGGCATGCGTAACGCGGGTAATGCGGAACAGTTTATCGCGGCGATACAGGCGCAATGCGGTGTATCTATTGAAGTTATCTCCGGCGAAGAGGAAGCGCGGCTTGCCTACCTGGCTGTACAAGCGGGACTCGGTTTGCCGGATGTCCCGCTTGTCGTGTTTGACAGCGGCGGCGGTAGCACACAATTTACCTTCGGACACGGCTCCACCGTCGATGATCGCTTTAGTCTTAACGTAGGTGCGGCCCGTTTTACCGAACGCTACGCACTTAACAAAGTGGTCCCGTTGTCAACACTGCACGAGGCGCTCGCCGCCATCAGCGCCGATCTGGTCAGACTCGATACAGCCCCTATTCCTGATGCACTGATCGGTATGGGCGGCGCTGTCACCAACATGGTCGCAGTGAAACTGGGCTTGGCTACCTACGATCCTGATGTGGTTCAGGGGGCGGTTCTCACACGCGGCGATGTCGATCATCAAATCGAACAATACCGCTCCTGCCCGGCCGAAGAGCGACAAACCATCATTGGCCTGCAACCCGGCCGAGCAGAGGTGATTCTGGCCGGTGCCTGCATAGTCAAAACAGTACTGGAAAAATTCCGCATGGATGCGCTAACGGTAAGCGACCGCAGTTTGCGGCATGGCTTACTCATTGATCGTTTCTCGGCTTGATAGCCCGAATCCCAATTTTATATTCACCTGCTGAGGTGCTGAAGATGGCGGCTACGGTTAAAGTGGTCTGCAAAATATTCTGCCCGCCGGGTTGATAATTACCACTGATTACTTGGAACATGAGCTGCCGGATTCAACGGAGTTACTTTTTCATAGGAGTTACGAGAAGTCCGCAGG
>NQJG01000156.1 GCA_002256465.1 Methylococcaceae bacterium NSP1-1
GCTTCACGCCATGGTCATCAGCGAAGTTGAAAAACCCTTATTGGAAGCAGCACTGGAACATTCAGGGTACAACCAAACCAAAGCAGCCAAAGCACTAGGCTTAAGCCGTAGCACCCTACGCAAAAAACTGGATCAGTACGGTATATCCTAAAATCCAGCCAGGTTCAGTTTAAATTTGTCCGACCACCCTCACACAAACCAACCCATCCATTCAAAGGTCTACATGAATAAAAAAATCACTCGCGCCCTGGTCAGCGTTTCCGATAAAGCCGGAATCATCGATTTTTGCCGGGAATTGAGTCAACTGGGTATTGAAATTCTTTCTACTGGCGGCACCGCCAAGACACTGGCAGAGTACAAAATTCCCGTTACTGAAGTCTCTGATTACACAGGTTTTCCGGAAATGATGGATGGCCGGGTTAAAACCTTGCATCCCAAGGTTCATGGCGGCATTTTAGGTCGCAGGGGAATCGATGATGCGGTGATGGCCGCTAACGGCATCAGCCCGATTGACATGGTAGTGGTTAATCTATATCCCTTTGAGCAAACGATAGCCAACCCGGATTGTGACCTGGAAACTGCCATTGAAAATATAGATATTGGCGGCCCGACCATGATCCGCGCGGCTGCTAAAAATCATGCAGACGTTGCCGTTATCGTTAATCCAGCTGATTATGCTTCAACGATAGCTGAGCTCAAAAGCACTGATAACTGCCTTTCCGGGCAGACACGCTTTCATCTGGCGTTAAAAAGCTTTGAACACACGGCTCGTTATGACACTGCAATTGCAACTTATTTAGGTAATATCAACGGAATCCAGTTTCCGGAAACGCTGAATTTGCAATTTTATCGCAGCCAAACGATGCGTTATGGTGAGAATCCTCATCAAAATGCGGCTTTTTACAGGGAAAAAGCTCCTGCTTCAGGTACGATTGCCGCAGCTCATCAACTTCAGGGCAAGGAATTATCCTATAACAACATTGCCGATGCGGATGCGGCGCTGGAATGTGTTAAATCCTTTAACGATAAGCCAACCTGCGTTATCGTTAAACATGCCAATCCATGCGGTGTTGCCCAGGCTGATGACGTCCTTAGTGCATACGACAAAGCTTATGCAACCGATCCAACATCTGCATTTGGCGGCATTATCGCTTTTAACCGGGAGCTGGATGAGCAAACAGCGGCTGAAATCATTAAACGGCAATTTGTCGAGGTAATTATTGCTCCAACAATAAATCAAGCTGCGCAAGCCATTCTGGCCGAAAAACAAAATGTTCGGGTCATGGAATGTGGCACATGGGACAGCTTTACTCAGCCTTCCCTCGATTTCAAGCGAGTTGCAGGCGGCCTCCTTGTTCAGGACAAGGATTTGGGAGAAATTAACAGGGCTGACATCAAAGTAGTCAGTAAACGTGCTCCGACAGAACAAGAGTTGGCAGATTTATTATTCGCATGGAAGGTTGCCAAGTTCGTCAAATCCAATGCCATCGTTTATTGCAAAAATGGGCAAACTATCGGTGTAGGTGCGGGGCAAATGAGCCGAGTCTATTCTGCCAAGATCGCCGGCATCAAAGCCGCTGATGAAGGTTTGATTGTACCCGGCTCAGCGATGGCTTCAGATGCCTTCTTTCCGTTCAGGGACGGCATTGATTCAGCCGCAGAGGCAGGTATAACGGCTATCATTCAGCCAGGCGGCTCCATGCGTGACAACGAAGTGATTGCCGCAGCAGATGAACATAATATAGCCATGGTATTTACCGGTATGCGTCATTTTCGGCATTAATTTTAAACACGGAGTAAAAAATATGTTTTTTACTCCAGCTTACTGAGACTATATTATGAAAATTCTCATCGTCGGTAGCGGCGGTCGTGAGCACGCCCTGGCCTGGAAAGCCAAGCAATCACCTAAAGCCGAAAAAGTATTTGTTGCTCCCGGCAATCCAGGTACGGCACTTGAGGCTTGTATTGAAAATGTCGATATCGCTGTCGAGGATATTGCCGGATTACTGGCGTTTGCTCAAAAAGAACACATCGGTTTGACTATCATCGGTCCGGAGGTCCCTTTGGTTATGGGCATAGTTGACCGCTTTCAACAAGCCGGACTAAAGTGTTTCGGGCCGTCAGCTAAAGCCGCGCAACTGGAGGGTTCCAAGTCCTTTTGCAAGGACTTTATGATCCGGCATAATATCCCAACTGCCAGATACCAATCCTTTACCGATAAAAACCTGGCCATTGCCTATATCCGGCAACAAGGTGCACCTATCGTCGTCAAAGCCGACGGTTTGGCTGCTGGCAAAGGCGTCATCGTCGCACAAACCGAACATGAGGCAATTGCTGCGGTAGAAGACATGTTATCCGGTAATGTGTTTGGAGAAGCCGGAAACCGGGTTGTAATCGAGGAATTTCTGCAAGGAGAAGAAGCCAGTTTCATTGTCATTGCAGACGGCAAGCATGCCTTGCCTATGGCGACATCCCAGGATCATAAAGCGCGTGATAATGGTGATAAAGGCCCTAATACGGGTGGCATGGGCGCTTATTCTCCAGCCCCTGTCGTCACTCCTGATATTCATAAGCGGGTTATGCGTGATGTGATCGAGCCGACTTTAAGAGGCATGGCAGAAGATGGACTGCCTTATACCGGTTTTCTTTATGCCGGTTTAATGATAGCTGCCGATGGTTCAATTAAAGTTCTGGAATATAACTGCCGCTTTGGTGATCCTGAAACACAACCGATTATGATGCGTTTAAAAAGTGATCTGGTCGAACTCTGTGAGGCCGCCTTGGCAGGAGAACTTGATAAAACCAGTAGCGAATGGGACGAACGAGCGGCATTAGGCGTTGTTTTGGCAGCCGGAGGTTACCCGGATGCTTATCAAAAAGGCGATATTATTTCCGGTTTACCAACCCAGGAACATGAAGACAGAAAAGTGTTTCATGCAGGTACAAAACAAGTTGGCGACGATATAGTCACAGCTGGCGGACGTGTTTTATGCGCCTGTGCTCTGGGACACGATATTCAGGAAGCGCAAACAAAAGCCTACGAGCTTGCCAACAGCATCCATTGGGATAATATCTATTACCGGACAGACATTGGTTTTAAAGCTATCAAGGCCGAATAGCGTTAATAAATGGATTGTTTATTTTGCTCTCAAACGCCGGAGCGGTGACGAGAGCGTACCCCAACTGTTAGGCCCAGCAATACCAGCCAAAGCCTAACCGCCACCAACCCAATCAGACCGGTTTGCCCCGATGTGAGGCTAAAATCGCCACGGCCTTGTTATTGGCTCGAAACCGCCGCTGAATTTGATAGCCAAGAAATATCAATAGTCCGGTGTTTGCGCACACAATCCTGAAGATATAAGTTGATGAGGCTTTGGTATGGCACGCCACTGCTTTCAGACATTTCTTTGAAATACCCGACCACATCCTCGCCGAGCCGGATTGTAACTGATCTCTTAAGCTTCGAGGCATAAGGGTTTTT
>NQJG01000157.1 GCA_002256465.1 Methylococcaceae bacterium NSP1-1
TTTTTACTGGCGCCTCCGCCAAGAATGATCAGATCAGGCCAAAACAGTTCTTCCATCATGGTAAGGTATTTGTTGAAGCGCTTGCCCCAGAGTTTCCAGCTCAAGCCTGCAGTTTTTCGAACCGCATCCGATGCATAATGCTCTGCTTTTTTCCCTTTTTTCAAATACAAATGACCTAATTCGGTATTGGGCAATAATTTTCCATCAGTAAAAAACACGGTACCCAGTCCGGTGCCAATTGTTATAAGCAATACAACGCCGGATTGCCCTGCACCCTCGCCAAAATGCATTTCAGCCATACCTGCTGCATCCGCATCATTCAGGTTATAACATGGACATTTTGTGGCTTCTGAAAACAACTTGTCGACATGGGTACCGATAAACGATGGAGATATATTAGCCGCTGTTCGAACGATACCGTGTTGAATAACGGCCGGAAAACCACAGCCCACTGGTCCGTGCCAGTTAAAATGAATGACAAGTTGTGCCAAGGCTGCTGCAATTGCTTCCGGCGTTGCTGGTTGTGGTGTCTCAATCCGGTAACGTTCGGTGACGAGCTCGCCCTTTATAGTGTCAACAATAGCACCTTTAATACCTGAACCGCCTATATCTACGCCGAGAATATGCATAAAAATTCCTGAAAATTATGTACTTTAAACAATACCCATACCAATCGGCTTTTACAGATAACATCTCTTAAAGGGATATTATCTGTAAAAACCGATTGGCGAAAGAAAGGGTAAGTAGATACGTTTGGGGCGGACAGATTTACCCACCTCATGCAAATTATTAGTGTGTACGGTTTACTTGGTAAGCTTTGCACTCAGTTGTGCTGACCATTGACCAAAATAGGTACCGACAACAATGGAGATTGATATCACAAGCAAAGGGTTGCTTAGGGAAATACTCAGCAGTACATCTTGGTTCAATTTATCGGGCGTTTGCAATAGATAGGCAAACGTTGACGAATAACCCAATACGCTGGCTGGTATTGTCGCAAGTTGCGGAATATTTGCCGCAAGACACAGAACCACAACTGAAATAGCGACTGTAATAGCCGCCATAGCTGGAAAACCAAGCACTGCTGTAGGTGGAATATTGGTGAGTAGAATAGCGGTGAACCAGGCCATGAATACGCCGAAAATTCCACACACGATAGTGTTTATCAAGGCTTCCTTGGTGGCTCCCAGGAAAAAGTAAGCTGCCCATGCAATGGTTGCGGCCCATATAAAAAAGAGACCGCTTGCTGGACCAACTGCCAAAAACGTTGCAACTCCGGCGAGACCGCCAATACTTAATGAGAGTGCTGTTAGTTTATCGAAAGAGAGCGCTTTTAGTTTATCCATGATATATCTCCAAAAAAGTTCACCTCACAATGAGTATTCAGCCGGATTTCACATTGAGGTGGTTCTATGAAATCTAACGTTTTGGGTTAATCTAGCGACTGAATAAACCCGTTTATATCAAGTGCTCTCAAATATTACTAAAAAGCACTCAAATCAGTCAATTCGTAAGACAGCATCGATCAAAACTGGGGCTGCAAGCCTGTATAGCTGGTATAAGCCCGATAAATAGCAAAAGCCGACAACACCAGAAAGATAGTTCCACTCATTTTATGCAACAATACTAAAGGGACTTTTTGTAAAATAGTACGGCCTGCCAAAATACCCAAGGCCGAAGTTGATGCAAGTGCTATTGTTGAACCCAGCCATACCGCAACAGGTGCTACGGTACTGCTTAAGGCGACAACGGCCAATTGGGTTTTGTCACCGAATTCAGCCACGGTAATCAATAAAAAGGTGGTAAAGAAAATACCGTGACCGCTTTTTTCCTTAACCTCCTCATCTTCATCATCCTCTTGTACGCGCAAGGAATGAATCCCAAAAGCGGCAAACAAGAAAGCAACCGTTGCGGCCACGATATATTCCGGCAACCAACTGGCAATAGCAACGCCAAAAACAACGGCCAAGGTATTTAAAAAGGCAAAGGCAGCGATAGCGCCCAGTAAAACCGGCATGGCTCGATGCCTGGAAGCTAAAGTCATGCAAACCAATTGGCTTTTGTCGCCAATTTCCGCCGCTGCAATCAGGGCAAAACTGGTCGCAGCTGTGGCTGATAACTCGGTAATATTGCCTGTGGCGAGTAATGCTAAAAAACGCTCTAGTGAACTGTGAAAAACTTCGGAAAAATTGATTGTGCTCAAAGAGTTAAAAAAATGCTGAAAACTGTTTTGAAGATTGTCCATTCTAATCCCTGGAAACGTCTTGGCAACTATAATCTCAGACGTTAATAAAAGCCGTATTAGCCCAGCAAGTTATCCAAAATCATCATAATGATGAATCCTACCATCAAAGCGAATGTCGCAAAGCGCGAACGTCCACCTGAATGAGTTTCCGGGATAATTTCTTCGCTGATAACAAAGAGCATCGCACCCGCGGCAAAGCCCATTGCAATCGGCAAAATGGGTTCAAAAACAGTCACCATGGTAATTCCCAGCAAGCCGCCAACAGGTTCAACAAGGCCTGTTACTGTAGCAATGCCTACCGCTTTCCATTTATTGTAGCCCAAGCCAACTAATGGCAAGGCAACCGCTAAGCCTTCAGGAAGATTTTGCAAAGCAATGGCAACCGCCAAAACTATGCCGTTTTTCATGTCTCCCGAACCAAAACTAACGCCCACGGACATGCCTTCAGGAAAATTGTGGATGGTGATGGCAATGATGAACAGCCAGACTTTTTTTAGTGACAACAGATGTACATCTGAAATTGAATCAAAATGTACATGCGGCAACTGGCGGTCCGCATAATGCAAAAACACTGCTCCAATCAACATTCCCAAAGAAACAACATAGATGCCTTTGCCCGGCCAGATTGCATTACCGTAAACCATTCCCGGCGCAAGCAGGGAAAAGGCAGTCGCCGCCAACATAACACCTGCGGCAGCACCCAACATGCTGTTGAATAGATTGCGTGAGATGCTCTTGAAAAACAGCGCAGGCAAAGCACCTACTCCTGTGGCCAATCCGGCCAGAATACTGGCAAAAAAACCGATAACAACAATCTGACCAAAAATCAGATATAAACTACCAAAAACGACCAACTGTGATAATAAGAACAGGCCCGCCAAGGTTGCCCAACGCTTAAGACGGGGCATGGCCTGCAACTTTTGATAATGTTCGCTATCTTTTATCCGGTCTACTACGGTTTCAAAATAGTGTTGCAATTTTGATAGTGTTCTAGTTGTTATTGTCATAATTGCTTACCTGTGCCAGCAGTTTTTAGGAAATTGTGTGGCATTATAGCCAAATACCAATTTTTATGCGGTTATTATATTTGTTAGTTAAACAACCAGGGCGAGCAAGTGTCTATGCTTGAGCACCGATTACGAGGTGATGTGTCAACACTTTTCCGGACACAAGGCTAAGCAGATTTTAGCTGCATTTCGTAGTTCACTGGCGACAAATAGTTATTGGCCGAATGAAGTCGTTCACGGTTGTAAAACACCTCAATGTATTCAAATATATCCTGCTTAGCCTCAGCCCTGGTTTGATAGTGCTGATGATGAACCAGCTCTGTTTTCAGGGTATGAAAAAAGCTTTCTGAGACGGCATTATCCCAACAATTGCCTTTGCGGCTCATGCTCTGGGTAATGCCGTGTTCCTTCAAGAGCGCGCGGTGGCTATCGGAGGCGTATTGGCTGCCTCTATCGGTATGCCAAAGCAAGCCCTTACCGGGCTTGCGCTGCCAAATAGCCATCAATAATGCATCGTTTACCAATTTAGCTCTCATGTGTTCGGCCATTGACCAGCCGACCACCTGCCGCGAATACAAATCAATCACTACTGCCAAGTACAGCCAGCCTTCAAGGGTATAAATGTAGGTGATATCGCCAACATAAGTCTGATTGGGTTGTTGCACCGTAAATTGCCGATCCAAGTGATTGGGTGCAATGGGTAGTTTATGATTGGAATTTGTGGTCGCTTTGAATTTGCGTTTGGTCTTACAAGCTAACCCCGCAGCCCCCATTAACCGGCCAATGCGACGGCGACTGACATGTCGATCCAATACCATTAAGGCTTTCTTGAGGCGACGCGTTCCATAGTTCTTTCGACCCTTTTGGAATTCGGTCTTAATAATTTCAATCAACTCGGCATCGTCTTTTTCAATAGCGGTCTGAGGGCGCTCCAGCCAAGCATAGTAAGCGCTACGAGAAACGCCCATGAACCGGCACATTGTTTTAACTGAAAATTCGGTCTCATGTTGTTTGATCCAGGCGTACTTCACCGTTGTTCCCTGGCAAAGTACGCCGCTGCTTTTTTTAACAGGTCGCGTTCCTCTGTTAATCGGGCAATTTCCTTCTTCAATCGCTTTAATTCGTCGTAAAGGTGTTCATCGGTTCGCACCGCTTTGTTTTGTTCCTTGGGCTGGCTATATTTATTAATCCAGGTATGTAATGTATTGGGATTAATCCCTAAATTCTTCGCTGTCTGGGCAATCGGCAGGTCAGAGTCTATCGCCAGTTTCACAGAGGTGGCTCTAAATTCGGCACTATATATTTTTACTTTTTGTTTTTCTTGATTCATTTTCAACACACTTCCTATATTTCAGGTTATTTTAAAGTGTGTGTCCGGTTTAGTGTAGCCACATCACTTTTGAGTGTGGTTCGTCTGTCGATGCCTGTGAACATTAGAGATTTAGATACGGGTCTAATGTTTTGATCGCCGTCAATTTATTGATGTTCGGCATTGGCTCAACCTTGACTGGTTGGTCGATAGTGACACTTTGCCAATGACCGGTATCGGGAAGTTTAAATCCATATCCGAATGACCGGTTTGGGTCGTTTGCGGCCAGT
>NQJG01000322.1 GCA_002256465.1 Methylococcaceae bacterium NSP1-1
GTCGACGTTGAATTTGGCCTTACTCTCGAAGGCATAGGCCTGCACCGGCGTGCCGTGATCCAGGGTGGCTGTGCGGACGCAGAACAGCGGATCATTCACAATGAGTCCTTCGGCAATCTCGATTTCGGGGAGCTCAACGCCATCCCGGTAACCCGTCTGAATGCAAGTTCGTAGCAACCGGTTGCCATGGATTTCGGCAATTTCGAAACGCGGTCCCGTATTGCCAATGCGATCCCACAGGACTCCGTCGATCATGCCTTTAATATGGCCGATTAAACCCGGCGGACCGAAAAGCCGGCAGCTTGGAAAATCGCCGACACGGGAACGTAACAGCCACAGGAAGCCGCCGATATGATCAATATGGGCATGGCTGATGAAAACATCGCTGACCTGATGAGCTATTCGGGTGGGTAATCTGCCCGAGTCACCCAGGTCAAACAGCAGGCTGCGCTGCTGTTGGTGCAGACGTAAATGCAGCAACGGGTCACCGAAGACGCCATTGATCAAAGTAGCATGTATGCCGCGAAATTTGCGCTGTAATCTCTACTCGGATAAGGCATGGCATCGGGCGGTGGCAGGAATTGCAGGTTGCCCGATGTAAACGGCGTAGCGCTGACCAACAGGCCATTTTTTTCGCTACAGGCATCGCGCACCAGCAATGTCCGTGTTGTTCCTATGGCCGCAGGCAGCCGTATTTGAAGTTTCCTGTCTTGCAGGGCGATAATTTCACCGATGCTTATGGTTTGGCCGTTATCGATAAAGGCACATTGGCGGCCAGTCCAGGCATCCGGGACATCTATAGGCGGTGGTGAACCGATCAAGCGAAGATCGGAAAGATTGATCGTTATCTCATGACTAACAGCGAGGTAAGATCGCCATTGCTGGGTTCTTTTGTGCGCTCGCGTCTTTTTGCCGGGAGGGCAGGCCTGCGGATGGGCATGCACCGGCAGGATACGTACTCCCAACGACAAGAGCTCGTTAATTAATGGTAGCGGCTTTGACTGACGGCCCAGCACCAACACGGTTTCGATGTCCAACAGCTCGACCATACCCATCAGCAATTCCGAACCGGCAATGCCTCGGACCACACCGGGGGCGTCGATCAGCAGTAAGCCAACGGGCGTCTTCTGGCTTAATCGGATGACAGCGGTTAACAGCGGCAGGCGAAAACGGCCGGCATCGAGTGTGCAAAGTGCTTCAAATGCCAGCACTTGCCAGTTGGACTCCTGCCACTGTCCCAGTGATACGGTGCCGGGCAAACCGAAACCGGGTGATCCGGGATCGGCGGTGATGCAGAAGCAAGTTTGGTTTTTTCCTGATAATTCGAGCGCGAGTTCGTTAGTCAGTGTGGATTTGCCGATACCCGCCTCGCCATACAGTAAAATCCTTTGCCGACCGGTCAGCAGTTGCTCGGCGAGGCTTGAAGGACAATACGGCAACAATGGGTGTGACGCTGGATGGGTCATAACGGCTACCTAATGAATAATGGGCCTCGACCACTCCCTTAAGGTAATGTCGATTCGGTTTTCAAAATCCGGTTCAGCATACCGTCCCAGACTCTTGATCCAGCTCCTGATTAATCATGTGCGTTGCCAGTTGCTGCAAAGCATTTTGGAGATTGGTTTTCAGCCGTGGATCCATGGTCATTTCCGCCAGTGCTTTATTCATGCACAGCATCCACTGGTCGCGCTCCGATTCGCCAATTGCGAACGGCAAATGGCGGGCGCGCAGCAGGCTATCCATATAGAAGTAGAACCGTTCGACCAAACTGAGGATGGCCTGTTCGCCGCCAATGACGTCGTAAGGCGTGATGGTAGTCATTGCTAATTGCTCTTTAAGGTTGGTTGGTTTGTAGGTTATATTATAGTTGCAAGTAACCTTATTCAAGGCGGCGAAACCAATTACCTATTGGTCAATTTGAGGCAATGATCACTGCATGGAAACGAATGGGTCATTAAGCGAAATCCATACTTTAACAAACAGAGAGAAATTACATTGAGTACGTTAACCAAGCTTGTACTAGGTATGATGGGGCAGTTGCGACCCAAACCCATCAGGGGGAACTCGACAAGTTCGATCGTACTGCCTCCGCCTCAGAAACAGGGAGGGCTCCCGCTTATGGAAGCCTTGGAGAAGCGTCACTCGTCGCGTGAGTTCGCC
>NQJG01000158.1 GCA_002256465.1 Methylococcaceae bacterium NSP1-1
AAAATATCTTTAGCAAGATGCCCAACGAAAGCGCGAGTATCGAAAATGCAATCAGGATTTCCAGTAAAGAAAAGCCCTGCTGTTTATTCACTTGCTTCGGTATCATCAAGTTCTATCTGACCGGTTAACCAGTTTATATCGATTTGCCAGGCAGCCTTACCCAGTTCAACAGTAATCCTACCGCCTGTAGAAGAGCCGTCGGCAAAAAAACGAATGCTCGCAGAGCCTTCGGTTAGCTCGTTTTGCGCGGTGACGACAGTGACATCAATGGCTTTGGGGATAGAATAAACCTTGTCTCGACCACTTACTGTATAAGTGTTTTCGGCAAGATCAAGGGTAACGCTCGTTTCCTGATGAGAAATCAAGGCCTGTCCTCTGGCGAAGCGAAGAGCAGAAACAATGTCCCGGGCTGCGACTTTAAGCTCTGTAGCATCATTGCCCGAAGAAAGATTAATGCCGACAACAGAAAAACCTAACACGACAATAAACAACACGACGATAAGCTCAAGCAGGGTAAAGCCCTTATTTAAATGTAAGGTACAAGGCTCAAGGGCCAAGGGAGCAGCTCTTTTTAACTTGAATTTTGAACCTTGAACCTTAGGTATTATTCCCAACTAACAATGTCCTGATCTTCGCCTTCACCGCCTTCCTTACCGTCTGCACCCAGGGTGAATAAATCAAATTTTCCATGTTCACCGGGCGACACATAGCGGTATTCCTGTTGCCAGGGATCCAATGGTATTTTTGATTTACGCAAGTAAGGTCCATTCCAGCGCTTTGCACTATCGGGCGATTCAATCAATGCTGTCAAACCTTCTTCACTTGATGGATAACGGCCTAAATCCAGTTTATACATATCCAGGGTTGCAGCCAGGTCTTCAATTTGTACCTTTGCTGCTTTGGTTTTGGATTCACCCATGTGCTTCATGACTTGTGGACCTACAATTCCCGCCAGCATGGCAATAATGCCCAGTACCACTAATAACTCAAGCAAGGTGAAGCCTGTTTGTGTATGATTTTTAATATTTTTCATTGTTTAGTTTTATTTCCTCGTTAAAAAGCCAAATCATTAACACTCAAGATAGCCAGTAATATCGACACGATAATACCTGCAATCATCAGTCCCAGGGTAATTATCAACGCTGGCTCAAGAAAAGCCAGCAGTCGCTGTATAGCCACTCTAAGCTGTTTATCATAAATAGTCGCTACGCGTAGCAGCATTTCTTCCAGGCGCCCCGTTTCTTCGCCCATTTTTATCATTTGCATTGCCATTTTAGGGAATAAACGCTTTTCCAGCAAAGCATCCGATAAATGTTTACCCTGTTTTAATTGCTCTTCAGCATCAGCAATGGCTGCCGCTAATACCAGATTGTCGACGGTTTCCCGCACAATAACCAAGGCCGACAGTATTGAAACGCCATTGCCTAGTAAAGTTCCCAGAGTACGGCTGATATTGGCAGTTTCTTTATTCGTAATTATAGTCCCTGCCAATGGCAGTTTCAGAAAACGGCCATCCCACACCTTCTTTCTTATGGGGTCGGCCAGTTGAAACTTCATATAGCTGGAGATAGAAATAATACCCGCCAGTAATGCCCACCAATAGCTTTGCAACCAGTTCGCCAGTCCTACAACAATTTGGGTTGATACTGGCAAGGCTTTACCGGCACTTTCAAACATTTCGGTAAATTGCGGCACAACAAAGGTCAGCATCACGAATAAAGAAGCCAACGACATCACCAGCAATATAGCAGGATAAATTAATGCGGTACTGACCGTGTCTTTTAATTCCTGAGAGCGTTCCAGATAGTCAGACATACGCTTCAATACATCATCCAGACTGCCGCCTGCCTCGCCAGCACGAATCATATTCAAATAAAATTTACTAAAAATACCCGCTTGTTGTTCCAGCGCATCGGCCAGTGAAGCGCCGCCTTTAACTTTGTCCAAAACCCTTGCGATCAATTTACTCAAGCGTTCATTGTCTTCAGTCAAATCCATTAACACGAGTAATGATTTATCCAAAGGCAAACCGGACTCGAGTAAGGTTGCCAACTCGCCAGTCAACAAAGCAATATCTTTTTGCGACAATTTGGACTGTTTTGCACCCAGGCCAAGAAACGATCGGCTGTTGGCAGGTGCAACACGAATCGGGATATAACCTTCCGACTGCAATGCTGCAATCAAGAGTTGTTCGTCAACTGCGTCTCTAATGCCTTCTTCCGTTTCGCCCAGGCTATTAACCGCTTTATAGGTAAATAAAGGCATCTTAAGTTTCCGACGTGACCCGCATAACTTCTTCCAGCGTGGTAATACCTTGTATCACCTTAACCAGGCCATTTTCATAAAGAGTTTGCATGCCTTCGGCAATGGCGAGTTTTTGAATGGCTCCGGCTTCTTCGTGCGCCATAATTAATTTGCGTATAGGATCGGTCATTGGCAAAAATTCGATAATAGCGAGTCGCCCACGGTAACCCATCCCTGCACAGGCAGAACAACCGACCGGTTTGTATAAAACAATATCACCCTCGGGTGCAAAGCGTTGCAACCGTAGATCTTTAACAATTTCTGGTGCGGCGATACTGCCTTCTTTACAGGCTGGACACAATTTTCTAACCAGACGTTGTGCCAGTATGCCATTGACGGTAGAGGTGAGCAAATACTCCTCCAGGCCCATATCAAGCAAACGCGTTATACCACCGGCTGCGTCATTGGTATGTAGAGTCGACAAAACCAAATGACCGGTAAGTGCCGATTGTACGGCAATTCTTGCTGTTTCCAGATCACGCATTTCACCAATCATAATAACATCAGGATCTTGCCGCACTATGGAGCGCAGGGCCGAGGCAAAGGTTAAGCCTATCTGCGGTTTTGCCTGAATCTGATTAATCCCTTCCATCTGATATTCTACCGGGTCTTCAACGGTAATGATTTTTCGTTCCGAGGTATTGAGTTGTTTTAACGCTGCATACATCGTTGTTGATTTACCACTACCGGTGGGGCCGGTAATGAGAATGATGCCATGCGGTTGCGATAATACATCGATAAACTGCTGCAGATGCCGCCCGGCAAAACCCAATGCGGCAAAATCCAGTACCGTATTTTCCTTATCCAGCAAGCGGATGACTACACTTTCGCCATACATAGTAGGTATAGTCGATACACGTAGATCCAGCTCTTTCCCCAACATTTGTACCTTGATTCGACCATCCTGAGGCAATCGCCGTTCGGCAATGTTCAGTTTAGCCATAATCTTGATACGTGAAATCACTGCTGCTGTAGACTTTACGTTGGGTGCATCAATCTCCTGCAAAACCCCATCCACGCGCAATCTGATTTTTAGAGCTTGCTCAAAGGGCTCTATGTGTATGTCTGACGCCCTGGTTTCAATCGCCCGCTGCATAATCAAATTAACCATTTTGATAACGGGAGCTTCACTGGCCAAATCTTTTAAATGTTCTAAATCTTCTTCACCCACAGCCAAGTCATCAACCAGTTTATCCATTTTAGACCGGGCTTCGCCGTACTGGACATCAAGTGCCGCATCAATTTCTGAAAGTAAACCTACTTTAGCAATGATAGGCTTTCCTGTCGCCAATCTTAGTGCGTTAATAGTAAACTGATCTTCAGGATCCATCAAGGCTACGGTAATGTCATCGTCAGTATGATTTAAACCAATGACATGATAGTTCTTTAAAAAACGCAAAGACACTGTTTCGGGCAATTGCATTTCCAGCGGATACTGATCCGCTGTAACTTTCTCAAACTGGCCAGATTCAACAAATGCATCGGCTACATCAAGCTCGGAACATAGGCCCAATTTAACCAGTAACTGTGGCAAGCTTTCCGCTACCGAGGTTTTTTTAACCCGCTCAACTTTTTTCAATTCTGAAGCTGAAAGTTTATCCTTTTTTTGTAACGTTTTTAGCAAAGACTGATAGGCCATTATTATTTCCACTGATTAAGGAATCCCATCTATCAAGGCGTCGATATTGATAAACCGGGAGGAGTTGTTGATAATTTCCAGCCAGAATTTAATAAATCAGCTGAATCTTTTATGTAATCAGACAATTTTTAACGTATTGTTTTCAACGACAAGGTACTAACAATCTCTTTATTATCTCTTTGAGGATCAATTGTTGTATCAAGAATAAATACCCGTTCGTTCGGCACCCCACCTTTCTGAACAATATAATTTGCAATAGCTTGTGCTCGAGCCGATGCCAGCCTTTTAAGCCGCCCCTGTTCCGCCTTAATTATTGTAAAAAGCTTCTGTTTGGCTATTTCATAAAAATCACCTGCTTCTGGATTCATCAATTTTGGCGTACCTAAAAATGATTTTTCTGCCAGCAGAGG
>NQJG01000019.1 GCA_002256465.1 Methylococcaceae bacterium NSP1-1
GCTCGGCCCAGCTTTTCTTTGGTAAAGTCAATCGCAAATTTTTCTTTCAATTGCTTGCCATCCCAGTCATAGGCTTTTAAAAACTGCTCATTATCAGCGCCTTTTTTATCCCAGTTCGCCAGTAGTGATGAGGTGTAATAAAGACGTTTGCCATCCCAGCTGGATGACACCATATTGACCTGCGCGCCGATTTTTTGCTCAAACACTTGTTTCGGTTTGAATGGATCGGAAATATCAAAGGCGCGGGTTTTGCCGTCCATAAAGGTATTAACCCAGAGCATTTTGTCATCGCTTTGTATGGAGATGTCCACAGGTAAAGGTATTTTGCTGGGATCACCCACGTCGGCAACTTCTTTGGCTTGCCATGCGCCTTCTTGATCTTCGTAGATTAGCCAGATTTTTGAGGTGAGGGCGGTGCTGGTAAAACAATAGTTATGGTTCTCGCCCCACGCGCAACGGATTTCCAGTGGCGCACCGGGTACATCAAAGACTTTTTTGGGTTGCTTGGTGTGCAAATTCCATTGCACTACCGTATTGCCAAAGCGTTTCATGGCTTCAGGGTCGGCGAGCATTTTTTTTGCCAAAATCCATCATATAGTTGGACCAACCCGTAAAGGATGACGTTAACATGAGGTTGCGTCTTGGCAGAACACGCAGGTCATATCCGTAACCATCTGCGTATTTTCCAGTTTTAATGGCCCCTTCAAGATTGCTATCGGTGGGTGTCCAGTGTGTGGCTATGTATTCACCTTCATTGGTGTATTCAACGACGGCGGTGCGGCCACCGTGATCTTTATTGTTAGACAATCCGGTTATAATCATGCGACCGGGTAAGGCGTAAGTAGTGTGAGGACCGACTACGCCGCCGCTTTTCGCTACAAAATCAGTGATAGTTTTGGTGAGTTTGGGTTTGGCAGGGTCAGTATGTACATCAAAAACAAACAGTTTGCTGGTATCCAGCGAACCCGCCCATAAATATTGGCGATCATCGGTATAACCGGAATGATGGGCTTCATTGCGTCCACCGACTGAAAGGCTGTTGACGACTTTACCATAATTGGGCGACTTGGGATTAACGTCTACAGTGACCAGCTTATCCTGTTCATCACCAACACCTTCTACACCCAGGGTCCAAACGTAAACAAAATCTTCTTGACCGACAATTTTAGCCATGTAGGGAGATTGGCAGGTTTCATCGGCTTGCGCGGAGATCATGCCGATACCGGTCAGCACAAGTGTTGATGCTGCAAACGCGCAAGCGGTCATTAATCGATTCAGCGGCTTATTTTTTTTTGTAGTTATCATCCTCATATCCTCTCATAAATAATAATTATTTGGGTTTACGAGCGCTCTATAGGCGCTCGTACCACTGGTAAGAGTTTTAGTTTTCGGCAGTAGTGGGATCAATCATGGTTTTAATCTGGGAGATACGATTGGCTGGAAACCCGCCTTGTTCAGCATGTGCTCTTACGGTCGCTTCATCGGGTGCGATATAGACGCAGTAGATTTTGTCGTCTGTTACATAGCTTTCTACCCACTGAATTTTGGGTCCCATATCATTAAGAATACCGCATGATTTTTGCGATATACCTTGCAGATCCTGAGCTGTTAATGAGCCTGCGCCGGGAATTTCGCGTTCGATAATATATTTTGGCATAGTTATGTCTCCTGGGTTGTGTAAATACGACTGGTCGTCTTATAAATAATAACATTAGGCTTTAAAAAAATCACCTAATAAATTCTCGCAACACTGTTTGAGAGGTGTGGATGATTGTTCAATTTTCATTCTTAATAAGGCGCCTTGCCACATGTTGACTAATAAATCTGCCATGTCTTCGACTGATTTGTCGGTTCTAACCGTTCCTTCTTGTTGTGCCTTAAGTAGTCCCGTTTGCAGTAAATTTCGATAACGATGGACAGCAGATTGCAAGGATTTTTGACAAATATCACTGGTATCGCCGATTTCGCCCATTAAATTACCTAATAAGCAACCGCCTTTAAATTCTGCTTTTTCTAATTCTATAATCATTTCATTGAAATAACGCTGTAAAGCGCTTAATGCGTCAAGGTCTGAATTTTGTAAATGACTGTTTAATTGATCAATGAAAGGATTTATATAGTGCTGAATGACTTCCGCGGCAAAGTTTTCTTTGCTCCCAAAATAATTGTAGAAAGAGCCTTTGGGAATTTGCACGGCATCCAGAATTTCTTTTAGTCCAGTTCCGTGATATCCCTGCTGCATAAGCAAAGTTACACCTTGACTTAACAGGTTTTCTTTGTTGGTTTGTTTTTGTGATGTTCTAGACATTAGAAAATGATATGACCGGTTGTCTTGTTTTGTCAAAGGGAATTTATTAGTTCTTAATCGAATTCTGTAATCTGCTAATAATTGCATTCATAAAGGTTGTTTTCTATTTTAATGTACTCTTTTTTAAAAAAATCATGGATTCTCAAGCGCTTTTATAGCGAATAGTAACTTTTCTACTATATTATTAAGGTAAGTAGGTGATATGACGCATTCGGATAAGTGATATGACACTTTAAATCTGGTAGTTATCAATGATAACTGGCTTTTAGCCTGATGTTAGAGGGATTTACACCGGCCAAACCAATGTAATTAAGCAATAATAATGCCAAAAGTAGCGGCATTTTGCCGCGCGTCAATATGCCACATTTTCAATACAAAATTAAATCATTAGACTTTTATTCAACTTGTCGTTGTGCTCTAAACAACATCAGTTAACCATCCTTCCTCTCGATAGTGCGGGCTGCACAGTTGGTCCGCATTTTTTTTAACCGAGGTTATTATGAAACGCAGGCATACATCAAACGATTTATATCCTATAAACCATGCCGAGCTCAGCAGGAAAACCGCTATTCATGAAGCTGGACATGCGGCTGCGATTTATCTCGGCAATAAGCAAAAACATCTGCCACCGGTTTTTTTTCAGATTTTTATTAAAGAACTCAATAGCGACTTTCAATCAACTGGATGTTTATGCGAATCTTATGATAGTTGTAATAATTGTATTACTAAAATAGAGGGTGGCCGTTTGATTCATACCTTGCCATCCTCAGTTGATGAAGCAATCAGTGACTTCTCTTCAGCGCAGAAACAGGCTTATCAACGTGCTTTTGAAGCGGATATAATCAATTTACTGGTGGGTCCCCTTGCGGAAGCAAATTATATAGCCATGCGTGATGATGAACCCATTAATCCACGTCTGGTAAATCTGAATGCCCTGCATCATTATGGCGGCTCCTCTGATTTAGAGACTATCAACGAATATCTTGACTGTCTAATTGCCAACAGAGCGCAGCGGGAAAAGAAGCTGTCTGAGTTGTTTTTAGCAGCATTCAATTTTATTAATGACAGATCCAATTGGCGCGCTATTTTAGCTTTATCCGATTATATTCTGGCGGACTGTAAAAATATCATCGAATGTGAAGAAATCATTGCCGTACTTGATGCCCACTGCTTTTTAACCAGGAAAAACTCCTGGTGCTAATAATCAGAACTATTTATATTCCCGTGCACCAAACAATGCTGTTCCAATTCGGACAATAGTAGCGCCCTCTGCAATCGCCGCATTTAAATCTCCACTCATGCCAAATGAGTAGGTATTCAACTCGGGATTGTTCAGTTTTGCGACAGCCTGATAAAGTGTTTTGTATGGCTGACGTTGTAATTCAAAATCCTCTTCAGGCATAGGAATTGCCATCACACCACGAAGCTTTATGTTAGGTAGTTCAGACACTAGCTCACACAGTTGCGGCAATTCATTCAAAGTAATGCCGGATTTGCTCTGTTCACCACTGATGTTGACTTGCAAGCAAATATTTAACGGTGGTAATGCACTGGGGCGTTGTTCGCTAAGGCGCTTGGCGATCTTCAAACTATCTACACTGTGTACCCAGGCGAAATGCGTGGCAAGTACTTTGGTTTTATTGGATTGAACAGGTCCGATGAAGTGCCAGGTAATGTCGAACGCCCCCAGTTCCTGTTGTTTTTTCAGCGCTTCCTGACAATAACTTTCGCCAAAATGGCGTTGTCCAGCTTGATAGGCTGCTGCAATGTCTTTAGCGGATTTGGTTTTGCTCACTGCTAACAATAAAACTGATTCCGGTTTGCGGTTATAGGCAATTTCAGCCTGCCTGATTTGTACAAGTAAGTGTTTAAATCTGCTATGTATCATGTTCGTCAGGAAATAATTAAGCCGTCATTAGCTGTTATTAAACAGTTCAGCTTCAAAAAAGCAAAGAGTTGGACTATGGTATAAACAATTAGTTGTTTCTTTATTTACTACTTTACCAGAGAATCTTATGGATATTGCCGAATTATTGGCCTTTTCAGTTAAAAATAACGCGTCGGATTTACATTTATCGGCTGGTCTACCCCCCATGATCCGAGTAGATGGCGATATACGGCGAATTAATGTTCCCGTACTGGATCACAAAGCTGTACATGCCTTGATTTATGACATAATGAATGACAAACAGCGTCGTGATTATGAGGAATTTTTGGAAACCGATTTTTCGTTTGAATTGCCTGGAGTCGCCCGGTTTCGTGTCAATGCGTTTAATCAGGAGCGTGGTGCAGCTGGTGTTTTTAGAACGATTCCCTCAAAGGTATTATCTCTTGAAGACCTGAATGCTCCCAAGTTTTTTGAGGAAATAACCAGAAAACCCCGTGGCCTGATTTTAGTGACTGGTCCTACAGGTTCAGGCAAATCAACCACGCTGGCGGCGATGATTAATCATATTAATTATAATGATTATGCACATATACTCACCGTTGAAGATCCTATTGAATTTGTTCATGAAAGTCAGAAGTGTTTGATTAACCAGCGCGAGGTTCATCGTGATACACATGGGTTTAATGAAGCATTACGCTCAGCGTTACGTGAAGATCCCGATATTATTCTGGTGGGTGAGATGCGCGACCTGGAGACTATCCGATTGGCATTGACGGCGGCGGAAACGGGCCATCTTGTTTTTGGCACACTGCATACTACCTCAGCTGCAAAAACTATCGACCGTATTATTGATGTGTTTCCTGCGGCAGAAAAAGACATGATTCGATCTATGTTGTCCGAATCATTACAGGCTGTAATTTCGCAAACACTCATGAAGAAAATTGGCGGTGGCCGTATTGCCGCACATGAAATCATGGTAGGTACTTCGGCTATCAGAAACCTGATTCGTGAAGCCAAAGTTGCACAAATGTATTCTGCGATCCAAACCGGACGCAAGGACGGGATGCAGACACTGGATCAAAACCTTAAAGAACTGGTTGATAGAGGCTTGATTACCTCAAAAGCAGCCATGGTTAAAGCTGTTAATAAAGATGGATTCCGTTAAGGGGTGAGGTATGAATGTTAACTCGCTATTTGCACTGATGCATCATAAAAAGGCCTCTGATTTATTTATAACAGCAGGAAGGGCACCCACTATAAAGGTTGATAACACGCTCATTGAGATTTCCAAGACGCCGTTGACAGCAGATCAGGCTTTAGAAGTTGTGTTGAGTGTTATGAATCAGCGGCAGAAAGATGAGTTTGAAAATACCAAGGAGTGCCAGTTTGCCATCGGTGTGCCGGTTGTGGGGCGATTCAGAATCAGTGCTTTTACCCAGCGAGATAATGCCGGCATGGTAATGCGACGGATTGAAAATGAAATACCTGAGGCGGAATCTTTGCATTTACCATCAATTTTAAAAGAGTTGATTATGGAAAAGCGTGGCCTTATTCTCTTTGTGGGAGGCACAGGCACGGGTAAATCAACCTCATTAGCGGCTTTAATCAAGCATCGTAATCAAAACAGCAGCGGCCATATTATTACTATTGAAGATCCGATAGAGTTTCAACACCCGCATCTGGGCTGTATCATCACTCAGCGTGAAGTGGGGATTGATACGGAATCTTATGAAGTGGCCTTAAAAAACACTCTGCGTCAAGCGCCAGATGTGATATTGATTGGTGAGATCAGGACTCGGGAAACTATGCAGCATGCGATTACTTTTGCTGAAACAGGACATTTATGTCTGTCCACACTACATGCAAACAATGCTAACCAGGCCTTAGACCGAATTTTGCATTTCTTTCCTGAGGAAATGCATCATCAGTTATTGATGGATTTGTCGCTCAATTTGAAAGGAATCGTTGCTCAGCAATTGATTAAGCGAGCCGATGGCAAAGGTCGGTATCCCGCAGTCGAAATATTGATTAATACGCCTTTAGCTAAGGATTATATCCGTAAAGGCGAGATCCATAAGCTCAAAGAATTAATGAAAGAATCACGTGAACAGGGTATGCAGACTTTTGACCAGGCACTCTATGATTTGTATATGGCTGGAAAAATCGGTTATGAAGATGCCTTGAATTCAGCAGATTCGAGAAACGAGGTTCGCTTAATGATCAAACTGAACACTGAAAATGCAGTTACTTTTGAAAATGATAACATTCTGCTATCAGAAACGGATGAGGAGAGAAGGTTTTCCAATAAAGGAGTAAAAAGGCTGGGTTAATCGTGCGGGGTATAATTAGTGCTATTGACGGTATTGTGAATCTTTATGCTCCTATCTTTACAAAGCAAATAACTCGCGCATTTTTTGCCCGGGGCTTTCTGCTCTCATAAATACTTCACCGACTAAAAAGGCATAAATATCATTGTCCAGCATGAGTTGTACGTCGTCGTGCGCATGAATGCCGCTTTCGGTGATGATGATGCGATCTGAAGGAATTTGCTTCTTTAAATCCAATGTCGTTTGTAGTGATGTTTCGAAGGTGCGCAAATTGCGGTTGTTAATACCGATCAGTTTGGTATCCAGCTTTAACGCTCTTTGCAGTTCTTCTGCATCATGAACTTCTACTAACACGTCCATGCCCAATTTTGTCGCGGTATCCGACAATTCATGCATAAGGCCATCTTCAAGGGCTGCAACAATCAGCAAAATACAGTCCGCACCCAACGCGCGGGCTTCATAGACTTGATAAGGATCAATCATGAAGTCTTTTCTTAATACGGGCAATGGACAGCGTTCTCTAACCATTTGCAAGTATGCTTCCGAGCCCTGGAAAAATTCCTTGTCGGTTAATACCGATAGACAGGTCGCGCCATTCATGGCGTAATCCTGACCGATTGCTATGGGTTGGAAGTCTTCCCTGATTACACCCTTGCTGGGGGATGCTTTCTTGATTTCGGCAATAATCGCCGGTTTTTTTGCCGATACCTTGTATTGTATGGCATTATAAAAACCGCGAGGGCGTTCTACACTAGTGGCAATTTCCTCCAGATTGGCTATAGATATGCCGGATTTACGTCTGGCGACTTCTTCGGCTTTTTTTGCCAGGATAGTTTTTAGAATATCAGGGGTATTGGTCATGGTTGTTGTCTGTTATGAAATTTTTGAATAAGCTATTAACGCGTCAAGTTTAGCTTTAGCCGCGCCACTGGCGATAACTTGTCCGGCTTTTTCGATACCAGAAGCCAAGGAATCGGTAATATTTGCCGCATAAATCGCAGCTCCCGCATTTAACTGCACTATATCTTTTGCCGCTCCGGGCTGATTATCCAGCACCGATTCTACCATCACTAAACTGGATGCTGCACCATCAACAGCCAAGTCATTCAGGCTAGCTCGTTTAAAGCCAAACTGTTCTGGCGTAATGGTATAAATAGAGACTTCGAGGTTTTTGAGTTCCGCAATCGTGGTAGCGGATGCAATGCTGATTTCATCCAGGCCATCATCAGCATTCACCACTAACACATGCCGGCTACCCAATTTTTTTAATACTTGCGCCAAGGGTTCGACCCACTCTTTTGAAAAGACACCGATTAGCTGGTTGGGCGCGCCGGCAGGGTTGGATAAGGGGCCTAATAAATTAAACAGGGTTCTAACGCCCATTTCTTTACGGACATTAATGGTGTGTTTCATTGCACCGTGATGCTTGGGGGCAAATAAAAACCCGACGCCGATTTCATTAACGCAACAAGCTACTTGTTCGGCGCTTAAATTCAGATTGACACCCGCGGCTTCCAGCACATCAGCACTGCCACAACTACTGGAGACCGAACGATTGCCGTGTTTGGCAACCTGCCCACCTGCGGCGGCAACCACAAAAGCGCAGGTAGTAGAAATATTAAAAGTATTGGCACCATCGCCGCCCGTACCACAAGTGTCTATGACATGTTCGCCTGTGATGGCAACCTTGCTGGCTAATTCTCGCATCACTTCAGCGGCGGCGGCAATTTCGTCTATGGTTTCGCCTTTGCAACGCAAGGCAATTAAAAAACCGCCGATTTGTGCGTCGGTAGCTTTGCCAGACATGATGAGACGCATGACCTCTCGCATTTCATCAATGCGAAGATTTTGCTTGTTGAGCAGCTTATGTAGGGCTTGTTGTATGTGCATTTCATATATATTCTCTCAGATAAATAATTTCCAGTCCATTGCCGTATGTATCAGCTCCCTAGTACCCATCTTCTGAAATACATTCGATAACCTAACGGTCATGAAGAGCCTTTCATCACCCCGGAAAATGAAAGATATAGAGTCCGAAGTAGATAAAGCGACATAATCAAGTATACGTTGGATAGCTGCCTTAGCGGCTAGGCAGGTTAATAAAAGCTAGCGGAGCACATCATGAACACAGATTGGTTGGCAGACGGAAGAAAAATACCCGATGATGTTATACTCCGCGTGTTCAAAATATCGGCTTCCAGTTGCCCTAAAATATTGTAAAAACGCCCAAACTAACTAATTCCTAGCACGAAATAATGATTGAACCGACATTCCGCACCCCACCACGTAAATAATATATTAAACTGCGTACATCAATTACGGACTTTGGAAATAGGCATTGAACGAGGGCTCTTCTTACAATAGTTACAACTTGGATCATTTAGGCCTTATAGCGGGCATGGTTGACGAATTGGGCTTGTCTGAACTGATCGATATTGTGATCAAACAAGATCACGAGCAACGACAAGTTTCAGTGGGACAGTGTGTCAAGGCCATGATTTTAAACGGTCTTGGCTTCGTCAATCGTGCGCTGTACCTGATGCCCCACTTTTTTAAGGATAAACCGGTCGAACGTTTACTGGGTGAAGGTGTAGCAGCGGAGCATCTCAACGATGATGCCTTGGGAAGAGCGCTGGATGCGATCTACGCTTATGGCCCGGAAGCCCTGTACGGGCAACTGGCCGCCCAAGCAGTCAAGCGCTTGAGACTATCCTGCAAAGTCGGGCACATAGATACCAGTAGCTTTCATGTTGATGGTGTCTATAACAGCGGCCAAGAAGACGTGCCGGAAGGCGTTATTCATATCACCCAGGGCTATAGTCGTGACCATCGGCCGGACTTGAATCAGGTGATACTCCAGCTGATTAGCGAGCATCAGTCGGGCATACCGCTGTGGATGGATGCATTAAGTGGCAATAGCAGCGAT
>NQJG01000159.1 GCA_002256465.1 Methylococcaceae bacterium NSP1-1
GTACGGTCGGGCTGCAAATCCGTAACGATAACATCCATAATGGCCTGCTTTTAACACAATCCCAGGTGCGCTATGACACTGTGCGTGAAGATGATGTGTGGGTGACCAGTGTCAGCCCTTACGCGGAAAACAAAACGCGCTGGAATGACTGGCTGCGCACCAGTCTTGGGGTGCGCTTCGACGGATTCCGTTTCAATGTGGCTAACAGCAATATCCCCGAGAACAACGGTAACACCACGGACGGCCTGGTTAGCCCGAAACTCGGTCTGGTTTTCGGCCCTTGGGCGGATACCGAATATTATCTCAACGGCGGTCTCGGTTTTCACAGTAACGATGCACGCGGCGTAAATACGCGCATCGACCCCGCTACGGGGCAATCACTTGATGTCGACGGTAACCCCATCAAACCGGCAGTCCCGCTT
This sequence comes from Methylococcaceae bacterium NSP1-1, assembly GCA_002256465.1. Classification (GTDB taxonomy): domain Bacteria; phylum Pseudomonadota; class Gammaproteobacteria; order Methylococcales; family Methylomonadaceae; genus Methylobacter_C. The sequence continues at coordinate 423 of NQJG01000159.1, forward strand.
GCACGCACCTACGGCGCAGAAGCTGGGTTGCGCACAACCTGGATTGAGGGTTTGCAAAGTACATTGGCATTTTGGTGGCTGGATATTGATTCCGAACTATTGTTCGTGGGCGATGCCGGCACCACGGAAGCCAGCCGTCCAAGCCGGCGCTACGGCGTAGAGTGGGCAAATTACTACTCGCCTTCCGACTGGTTGACTTTCGATGCGGATTTTAGCTATTCGCATGCGCGTTTTTGCGGTGATGCGCCGGAAGGTAATTTTATTCCGGGATCAGTCGAAACCGTCATCACCTCGGGTGCTACGTTTCATGACCTGTATGGCGGCTTTTTCGGCGGGCCGCGCCTGCGCTACTTTGGCCCGCGTGCACTGATCGAAAATAACAGTGTACGTTCAGATTCAACCATCTTGGTGTCGGCAATGCTGGGCTACGAATTCAATAAGAACTGGAAAGTACAGGCGGAGATATTCAATCTCCTTAACAGAAAGGACAGCGGGATTGACTACTATTACACATCCAGACTACCCGGCGAAGACGAAGCGGGTATCGATGATATTCACTTTCATCCGGTTGAACCGATCAATTTCCGCATGAGCCTGACAGCGACGTTCTAATGTAACTAGTCGTTAACTTTTTTCTTCTCACCTTAACGGCGTAACACGTAACTTTTTAACCTTATGAAATATAATGAAGCTTTTCTTAACGCCGCACAGCAATTGATTGATGCAGGACGTTTTATTGACAGCAAAGGCTGGGTTCCAGCAACCAGCGGCAATTTTTCCGTACGGCTGCCTGATGGAACTATTGCGATTACCGTTTCCGGCAAACATAAAGGAAAATTGGAACTGGACGATATTATGCTGATTGATGCCGATGCCAATTCTTTGGACGGTAAAAAACCGTCAGCTGAAACGATGCTGCATACCTCGTTATATAGACGTTTTCCTGACATTCACTCTATATTGCACCCGCATTCGCTTAATGCCACCCTGATTTCAAGAATTTTTAAGTCTGAAATCGTGCTGGAGGATTATGAACTGTTAAAAGCGTTGTGTGGCATTACTACGCATGAAAGCCGGGTTATTGTGCCGATTTTTGCTAATGACCAAAATATTCCCCGTTTGGCAGAGCTTGTAGAACAGTATCTGGATAATAACGTAAATTGCTATGCCTATATTATCGCAGGGCACGGGCTTTATACCTGGGGGAGTTCGGTGCAGGAAACGTTACATCACCTTGAAGCATTGGATTTTATTTTTGATTGTGAACTACGACTGCATGGAGTCAAAAACTAATGAGCGCATTAACTGTTTATCTTGATAACCAACCCCAATTCGGTGAGCTATACACCGATTTTACTTCTATAAAGAACCAGCTTAATAAAATAGGCGTGCAATTTGAACACTGGACTGCTAACTGTAAACTATCGGCTGATGCCGATCAACCGTCAGTACTTGCCGCTTATTCTGATTCTATAGACAAATTGAAGGAACAGTACGGTTTTCAGTCCGTCGATGTGATTAAATTAAATCCGGATCACCCGGAAAAAGCTGTCTTTCGACAAAAATTTCTTGCTGAACATATCCACGATGATTTTGAAGTGCGCTTTTTTGTCGAAGGTCGTGGACTGTTTTATTTGCATGTCGAGGATAATGTCTATGCGGTATTGTGTGAAAAAGGCGATTTAATCAGCGTACCGGCCAACACCACGCACTGGTTTGATATGGGCGAAAATCCCGAATTTACCTGTATTCGTCTGTTTACCACGCCCGATGGCTGGGTAGCCGATTTTACCGGCAGTGCAATTGCCAAGACTTTTCCAACATTAGATGAATACGTTGCCGAACTGTCATGATTAAAGCGATCGTTACCGATATTGAAGGCACGACATCGTCACTTTCATTTGTTAAAGACGTATTGTTCCCTTACGCACGGGCAAATCTGGCAGATTTTATCCACCGTCACAAAGACGAGTCCCTGGTTAAAAAATTAATGGACGATACTTGTAAAGAAATTGGAACAGAACTTGATACCGAGCAGTTAATCGCGCAGCTAATCCAGTGGATAGATGAAGATAAAAAAGTAACGCCGTTAAAATCCTTGCAAGGTTTGATATGGGAAGCGGGTTATCAAAAGGGTGATTTCAAAGGCCATGTTTATCCGGATGCCGCAGCTTACCTTAAAACATGGAAAGCTAAAGGACTGGATTTATATGTCTATTCGTCCGGCTCGGTATATGCGCAAAAACTGTTATTCTCACACACGGAATACGGGGATTTAACGGCATTGTTTTCAGGATACTTTGATACGCATATCGGCGGCAAGAAAGAACAGGATTCTTATCACAAAATAGCCAAACAGATAGGCATTCCTGCAACTCAGATATTGTTTTTATCTGATATAAAGGAAGAACTGGATGCCGCCAAAGCGGCCGGTTTTCAAACCTTATGGTTAATCAGGGATAGCACGCCTGATCCACAAGCTGAACATCATCAGGTAAGGAGTTTTGATTTTATAACTTTGGACGCTGAAGTATCCACATAAGCGATTAGTTGAGTTCTGCTGGCTCCTGTAGGACTGCGGCTAAGGCAGGCATCAGACAACCCTTAAAAATTGCGGTCCATCGCGGTTTAGTTTTACGAGTATCCGGTTCAGGTTTCATTGCAGAAACTTTAAATTTAAAATCTATAAAGCATGTAGATACCTATGCTTCGGATCAGAGGGTTCTGGTTGATCCGAGTTCATAATGTTAAGTGCGACTCCGGTCGTCTGTTGTTCGAGTATGGGTGCATCGGTTACCAATAGCGTGGTTCCGGGAGCCAAGATATCGTAGAGGGCTTTGGCGAAGTCTGGCGGTATTTGGATACGCTCAACATGGGCAGGGTTTAACGGTTGCTTGTCCTCGCCGGCATGACCCGGAATACCGACTGCCAACCAACGATGCGCCGGCGCGTTCTTTACTAAAGGGCTTTCTACCTCGGACAAACCCTCTTGCATGATGAAGGCGTGCGTGCCAAGAGG